>NZ_JAAGPN010000303.1:0-8860 GCF_017104805.1 Paraburkholderia sp. Ac-20347
TGAACGCGCGCGTGATCGTGGTGAGATCGACGCCGAGCAGATTCGCCAGCGCGCGCTGCGCGGGCACGCGGTCGCCGGGCGCGAGCGTGCCGTCGGCCACGGCGCGCTCGATGAAGTCGACGAGCTGCACATAGCGCGGACCGCTGCCGCGCGCGAACGCCGATGCCCACGGCGAGGCGGCGGTATCGGTATCCGGGTTGGAGTCGGCGTCGTTCGGGGTGGGTTGCGTCATAGCGCCTTGCGTCATCCTGCCGCACATGTATGTGCCATGTCTTACTCTAGCATGCGGACACGAATCGCGTAAATCCATACATATGGTGCATGTATGGCCACTGCCGCGGCGGAGCCTGACCAAAGCGGCGGGGCATTCCGGGCACGCGCTGTATCGACGGGTTTGCGCGTTCGTCAACCCTGGAACCCGACATGCGCCAATCCCTTTCTCGAAGAGGACCGTCCCTTGAAGGCGGCCCGCCGCAGCCACACTCCACCCACTCATCCCGTTTTCACCCGCGCATAGGCAGGCCGTTACGCGCCGCCGCGACGTTTGCCGCGAGCGGCGCGCTGGCGCTGCTCGGCGGCTGCAGCTCCGTGCTGATGGACCCGAAAGGCGACATCGGCGTGCAGGAAAAGAACCTGATCCTGATCGCCCTCGGCTTGATGCTGCTGGTGGTGATTCCCGTGATCGCGCTCACGCTGTGGTTTGCGTGGCGCTATCGCGCGTCCAATACGGGCGCGACCTACGCGCCGAAGTGGTCGCATTCGACCGCGATCGAAGTGGTCGTGTGGTCGATTCCCTGTGTGATCGTGCTCACGCTCGGCGTGCTGATCTGGCGCACGACGCACTCGCTCGATCCGTACAAGCCGATCGAATCGCAGACCAAGCCGATCCGCGTCGACGTCGTCGCGCTCAACTGGAAGTGGCTGTTCATCTATCCCGATTACGGCGTTGCGTCCGTGAACCAGTTGGCGATTCCGGTAGACACGCCTGTGTCGTTCAGCCTGACCGCCGAGTCGCTGATGAACTCGTTCTTCATTCCGCAACTGGGCACCCAGGTCTATGCGATGTCGGGCATGGAAACGAAGCTGCATCTGATCGCGAACGAACCCGGCGTCTACGCGGGCCGTTCGGCCGCCTTCAGCGGCCCGGGCTTCTCCGACATGCACTTCGACACGCTCGCCACCAGCCGCGCCGACTTCGACGCGTGGATCGCCCGCGCCAAAGCCTCGCCCGCGATGCTGAGCCGCAGCGCCTACGAGCGCCTCGCGATTCCCGGCGAAAAGACGCCCGTGACGCTCTATTCGAACGTCGCGCCGGGTCTGTTCGAAGGCGTCGTCGACAAATACATGCGCGACGTTCACGGCAACCCGATTTGCGGCACCGGCGCGAACGTGCCGGCGCTCACCCTCGAACGCAGCGGCGCGCGCGCGCCCGCCATCCTGGCAGCGGAGTAATCACACATGTTCGGAAAACTCACGCTCGATGCCGTACCCTGGCACGAGCCGATCATCATGGGCACCGGCGCCGTCGTGGCGCTCGGCGGCCTGCTCCTGCTCGCCGCGATCACGCTCGCGGGGAAGTGGGGCTATCTGTGGCGCGAGTGGATCACCTCGGTCGATCACAAACGCATCGGCGTCATGTACATCATTCTCGCGATCGTGATGCTGCTGCGCGGTTTCGCCGACGCGATCATGATGCGCGCGCAACAGGCGCTCGCCTACGGCGACGCGGCCGGCTATCTGCCGCCGCATCACTACGACCAGATCTTCACGGCGCACGGCGTCATCATGATCTTCTTCGTGGCCACGCCGCTGATTCTCGGACTGATGAACGTGGTCGTGCCGCTGCAGATCGGCGCGCGCGACGTCGCGTATCCGTTCGTGAATTCGCTGTCGTTCTGGCTCTCGGTCGTGGGCGCGATTCTCGTGATGGTCTCGATGTTCGTCGGTGACTTCGCGGCGACGGGCTGGGTGGCGTATCCGCCGCTCTCCGAGCTCGGCTACAGTCCAACGGTGGGGATGGACTATTACATCTGGTCGTTGCAGGTGTCGGGTCTGGGCACGACGCTCTCGGGCATCAACTTCATCGTGACGATCCTGCGCATGCGTGCGCCGGGCATGAAGCTCATGATGATGCCGGTGTTCGTGTGGACCGCGCTCATCACCAACATCCTGATCGTCGCGGTGTTTCCGGTGCTTACCGGCACGCTCGCGCTGCTCACGATGGACCGCTATCTCGACATGCACTTCTTCACGAACGAGCTCGGCGGCAACGCGATGATGTACATCAACCTGATCTGGGTGTGGGGCCATCCCGAGGTGTACATCCTGATCCTGCCTGCGTTCGGTGCGTACTCGGAAATCATCGCGACATTCTCGGGCAAGCCGCTGTTCGGCTACAAGTCGATGGTGTACGCGACGTCCTCGATCGGCATTCTCTCGTTCTTCGTGTGGCTGCATCACTTCTTCACGATGGGCTCGGGCGCGAACGTGAACGCGTTCTTCGGCATCATGACCACGGTGATCTCGATCCCGACCGGCGTGAAGCTGTTCAACTGGCTGTTCACGATGTATCGCGGCCGCATCCGCTATCACAGCGCCACGCTCTGGACCATCGGCTTCATGGTGACGTTCGCCGTGGGCGGCATGACGGGCGTGCTGCTGGCCGTGCCGGGCGCGGACTTCGTGCTGCACAACTCGCTGTTCCTCGTCGCGCACTTCCATAACGTGATCATCGGCGGCGTGGTGTTCGGCTGCCTCGCGGGCATCAGCTTCTGGTTCCCGAAGGTGTTCGGCTTCACGCTCAACGAGTTCTGGGGCAAGGTCTCGTTCTGGTGCTGGCTGATCGGCTACTGGCTCGCGTTCACGCCGCTCTACATCCTCGGCTTCGAAGGCATGACGCGCCGCATGAACCACTACGAAGTGGCCTCGTGGCATCCGTGGCTCGTGGTGGCGCTGGTGGGCGCGGTGTTCGTCGGCCTCGGCATTCTCGCGCTGGTCGTGCAGATCTACGTCAGCATTCGCGACCGCGATCTGAACCGCGACGTCACCGGCGATCCGTGGGACGGCCGCAGCCTCGAATGGTCGACGTCGTCGCCCGCGCCGTTCTACAACTTCGCCGTGATGCCGAAGATCACCTCGATGGAACAGCACTGGGACAACAAGGAAGCGGGCACCGCGTACAAGCAGGCCGAGCACTACGAAGACATCCACATGCCGCGCAATACGGGCGCGGGCTTCATCATCGCCGCGTTCAGCCTGCTGTTCGGCTTCGCCGCGGTGTGGCACATGTGGCCGTTCGCGGCGGCCGGGCTGATCGGCATGATCGTGACGTTCATCGTGCGCAGCTATGACCAGGACGTCGATTACTGGGTGCCGGCGGCGGAAGTCGCGCGCATCGAAAACGCGCGCTTCGCACAGCTCGCGGAACTGGACATCAAGGAGGCTGCGTAAGTCATGGCGCACGCTGCAATTACACCTCACGCATCTCACGCTCAGGGACATGAGCACGGGCACGATCACGGCCACAGCGACAACACCAAGACGACGCTGGGTTTCTGGATCTACCTGATGAGCGACTGCCTCATCTTCGCGACGCTGTTCGCCACCTTCGGCGTGCTCGCGAATGCAACGGCAGGCGGACCGGGCGCGAAGGAACTGTTCGAACTGCCGTACGTGCTCGGCGAAACGCTGCTGCTGCTCGCGAGCAGCGTGACGTTCGGCATGGCGATGCTCAACCTGCACGCAGGCAAGCGCGCGCAGGTGATCGTTTGGCTCGCGATTACGTTCGCGTTCGGCGCGGGCTTCGTCGGCATGGAAGTGAACGAGTTCGCGAAGCTCGTCGCCGATGGCGCGGGTCCGCATACGAGCGCGTATCTCTCGGCGTATTTCACGCTGGTCGGCACGCACGGTCTGCACGTGACGGCGGGTCTGCTGTGGATCGCGATCATGATGCATCAGACCTTCAAGTTCGGTCTGACCGATACGATCCAGCGCCGTCTTGCGTGCCTGAGCCTCTTTTGGCACTTTCTCGATCTCGTGTGGATCTGCGTGTTTACCTTTGTCTATCTGCGAGGTGTGCTGTGAGCCATTCTCATGTTAATCAGGCTGCCCCGCAGAGCGGACACGGCGATGGGCATGGCAGCTTCAAGGGCTACATGATCGGCACGGTGCTGTCGCTCGTGCTGACGCTCGCTTCGTTCGGCGTGGTGATGTTTCATCTCGTGCCGCCCGCGATGGGACTCGTGGCGATCGTCGTGCTGTGCGTCGCGCAGCTGGTCGTGCAGCTCGGCTACTTTTTGCATATTGGATCGTCGCGCAGCCAGCGCGCCAACACCGGCATTTTCATCTGCACGGCGTTTCTGATTGCGGTGATCGTCGGGCTGTCGCTGTGGGTCATGCACAACGCCAACGTGAACATGATGCCGACGCATATCAGCGTCGATCGGGCGATGGCGCACGACTGAGGCGCTGCCGTTCTTCGAGTGTAAAAAAGCCCCGCGCGGTGTTGGCCGCGCGGGGCTTTTTTGTGTTGACAGGCGTGGCGCCGCGGAACTGGCCCTTGCAGCGAAGCGCTAGCTGACCGAGCCGATGCTCGACTGCTGATAATTCTCGATGCCGATCTTGTCGATCAGCCCGATCTGGGTTTCGAGCCAGTCGATATGATCTTCGGTGTCGTCGAGAATCTCGACGAAAATTTCTCTCGACACGAAGTCGCGAACGGTTTCGCAATAGGCGATGGCTTCCTTGCATTGCGCCTGCGCGATCCGTTCGAGCTTGAGATCGCATTCGAGCGCTTCGCGCGTGCTCTCGCCAACCAGCAACTTGCCGAGATCCTGCAGATTGGGCAGGCCGTCGAGCATGAAAATGCGCTCGATCAGCTTGTCCGCGTGCTTCATTTCCTCGATCGATTCGTCATACTCATGCTTGCCGAGCGCGGTGAGTCCCCAATGTTTGTAGAGCCGCGCGTGCAGAAAATACTGATTGATGGCCGTCAGCTCGTTCTTGAGTTCGGCATTCAGATATTCGATAACCTTGGGATCGGCTTGCATGTCGCTCTCCTGAGGAACCAATGGACGCTCGTGGGCATAGGAGGAGGATAGACAGTCAGCGCGACGACCGCGCGAACGACGGCATTAACAAGAAGCATTCGCAGTCATTCATGCGTCAGCAACGATGCCGGCAACACGCGAGCCGAACTGGCCCCGATCAAGCGCCGTCAGCGTGCGGAACGTCGCTGACCATGCCGGTTTCGCGCAACTGTCTGAGGCGAGCGTAGACGGTCGTGCGCGAGATGCGCAATTGTCTTGCCACGGCGGCCACATTGCCATTGTGATCGCGCATCGCTTGCTGTATCGCGCCGAGCGTGTGTTCTTCGAGACTCGCGCCGGTTTTCGCCGCGTCCTGCGCGCTGCGCTCTGGCGCGGTATCGGCATGATCGCTAGTGAGTCCGGCCCCGACACGCCGCGCCGTGCTGCGATTGAGCGGCGCGCGCGCGTACTGCATCCACACATGGCTGCCGTCCGCGCGTGCGATGCGCTGCGGACCGCGCTGGGGTTTCAGCAAGCGCCCGAGCAGCGCCGGCGGCGCATCGTCGAACAGATCCTGCAACGATCGCAGCGCCAGCGGCGCGCCATGCGGCAAGCCGAGAATACGCCGCGCCATCCGGCTCGCCGCGCGCAGATCGCCGTTCTCCTCGACCGCCAGCACGCCCGCGAGCGGCGTCGCGAGCCAGCGCGGATCGTGCTGCACGCGCAGCAAGTGGCAGCCGCGCAGCGTCGCGAATAAACGCTGTTCAGCGGCGAGCGCGGCCAGCCTGAACTGCTCCTTTACCTGCGCGAGATCGCGCTGGCCGGTGCCGGTGAGATCGAGCGCGCCGATCACTTCGCCATGCAGTCCGAACAGCGGCACCGCGAGACACGACACGCGCTCGAACTGGTCGAGATAGTGCTGGCCGTTCGCGACCGTCACCTCGATGCCTTCGTGCAGCACGCAACTCGGCGCCGTCGTGCCGATATGCGATTCGAGAATGCGCCGCCCGGCGATGATCGGCAGGATCAGGTCGTCGTCGCAGGCGGGACTGCGGCGCGCGTGCACCACGGTGCCTTGCGGATTCACGCAGAAGATGGTCCAGTCGTCGCCGCCGAATGCGTCCCAGAGCTGCTCGATTTCGTCGACGATGCAGCTGTAGAGCCGCCGGTCGTCGTGCGATTCGCGCACGCTGCGCGTGCCCTTGAGCAGCTCGTATTCGGGCGCCTGCCACGGCAGCACGCCTGCATCGCGCGAGCGCGCCCAGGAGCGCGCCACCGACTCAGGCAGCAGGTTCGGCATGAGCGCGGCGGGCAATTGCTCGCCGTCGCCGAAACGCTCGCGCGCCGAATGCAACTGCGCGAGCGCGCTGGCCTGGACGGTTTCGGGCGCGGACTTGCGATTCATGCGGGCTCCCGTCGTGGCATGGGGTCGAGCGGCAAAAAGTGGCAAAAGAGGGGGAGAAAACGAGGGGACAGTTGGCGCGGCGCGTGAGGTGAACGTGGAGGGCGCCATGCCATCCGTCCGGGCCGTTGCCGCGCACGCGGCGCGGCAACGGCGGACTGATGCGAGGATACCGCAGCGGGCGCGGGCATGGCGCCGCGCCCGCCATCACACGCGGCTGCAACGTATTGAAACGTCAGGCGTGCGCGAAACGCAGGATCGGCTTGAGCGTGACGCCGCGCTTGCTGTCCTCGGCGGCTTCGTTGATCTGCTCGACCGGATAGAACTTCACGAGCTTGTCGAACGGAAAACGCCCTTGCCGATACAGCTCGACGAGTTGCGGAATGAAGCGTTGCGGAACGCTGTCGCCTTCCACGATGCCGCGAATCGTGCGCCCGTTCAGCAGCAGACTGTTGATGTCGAACTCCGCCTTGGTGCCGAGAGGCGGCGCGCCGACCACGCCGATCGCGCCCAGCGTGCCGAGCGATTCGATCGCCCCCGACAACACCGACGCGATGCCCGTCGATTCGAGCGCGAAGTTCACGCCGCCGCCGGTGATCGCGCGGATCGTCTCGACCATGTCGATTTCGCGGCTGTCGATCGTGTGCGTCGCGCCCAGCTCTTTCGCCAGTTCGAGCCGCGAGGGCACGATGTCGACGGCGATGATGGTGGTCGCGCCCGCCACGCGCGCGGCCATCACCGCCGAGAGGCCGACCGCGCCCGCGCCGAAACTCGCGAAACTGCTGCCCGGCGTGACCTTGAGCGAGTTGATGACGGCGCCCGCGCCAGTCTGGATACCGCAGCCGAGCGGCCCGAGCAGTTCGAGCGGCGCGTCTTTCGACACCTTGATCGCGTTGTTTTCGCGGGCCAGCGCGTGGCTCGCGAACGACGACTGCGCGAAGAAGTGATCGTGCAGCGGACGGCCTTCTTCGTCCTCGATCGCGGTGTGGCCCTCGAGATCGGCGCCGCCGAAGTTCAGGCCGAAGAACTGGCTGCAATACGCGCCATGGCCGCCCGCGCAGGGCTGGCAATGGCCGCACGCGCCATAGGTCAGCACGACGTGATCGCCGGGCTGCAGGTTCTTCACGGCGGGGCCGACCGCTTCGACCACGCCCGCGCCTTCGTGGCCGAGCACGGCGGGCAGCGGCACCGGGTAATACTGGTCGCGCACGATCAGGTCGGTGTGGCACAGGCCGGTGGCCACCACGCGCACCAGCACTTCGTCGTCTTGCGGGCCGCGCAGGCGCGCTTTCTGGATCGTGAACGGCTCGCCCTTGCCGCGCGCGACGGCGGCCGTGACGGTGCGGCCCGTGCTGGCCGATGTCGTAGTCATAGCGTGTCTCCTTGTGTCGATGGCGGCGGGTCTCAGATCGGGTAGAGCGGTGCTTCGCCCTTGACCGTGAGCCATTGCCACTGCGTGAATTCTTCCCAGTTCGCCGGGCCGCCGATGCTCGTGCCGTTGCCCGATGCGCCGACGCCGCCGAACGGATTGATCACCTCGTCGTTGACGGTCTGATCGTTGATATGCAGCAGGCCCGTGCGCAGCCGCTCGCCCATGCGCAGCGCGCGGCCCACGTTCGACGTGACCACGGCCATCGACAATCCGTACTCCGTATCGTTGGCGAGCGCGATGGCTTCGTCATCGGTGTCGAAGGGCACGACCACGGCCACCGGTCCGAAGATTTCCTCGTTGAACGCCGGGTTCTGCGCGGTCACGCCGCTCAGCACGGTCGGCTCGAAAAACAGGTCGCGGAAGCCGCCGCCCGTTTCGATGCGCGCGCCCGCGTCCTTCGCGGCGGCCAGCACGCGCGCGACGTGATCGCGCTGCGCGGTGTTGATGATCGGGCCGAGCGCGACGTTTTCGGTGGCCGGATCGCCGACCGTGAGGCCTTTCGCCTTCGCGACCAGTTTTTCCACGAAACGATCGTAAATCTTGCGCTGCACGAGCACGCGGCCCGTCGCCATGCAGATCTGTCCCTGATGCAGATACGCGCCCCAGGCCGTGTTGGCGACGGCGAGGTCGAGGTCGGCGTCGTCGAGCACGATCAGCGAATTCTTGCCGCCCAGTTCGAGCGAGACCTTCTTCAGATGCCGGCCGGCCGCTTCACCGACCTTGCGGCCTGCGCCCGTCGAGCCCGTGAACTGGATCATCGCGATGTGCGGATCGCTCGTGAGCGCCGCGCCCGCCGCGCCGTCGCCGGGCAGCACGTGCAGCACGCCCGCGGGCAGGCCCGCGAGTTCGAACAGACGCGCGATCGCGAATCCGCCGCAGACCGAAGTGCGCGGATCGGGCTTGAGCACGACGGCGTTACCCAGCGCGAGCGCGGGCGCGACCGCGCGCATCGCCAGATAGAGCGGGAAGTTGAACGGCGAGATCACGCCCACGACGCCC
>NZ_JAAGPN010000304.1:0-8878 GCF_017104805.1 Paraburkholderia sp. Ac-20347
GGCGATCCGCGCGGCGAATTCGGCGTCGGCGTGCGCGCCTGTCGGCGTGGCCGCCGTGGCGATGTAGGTGACCGGCAGGCCGCTGTCGGCCGCGAGGCGTTCGGCGTGCGCGCTCTTGCCCGAGCGCGCGCCGCCGACGATGAAGGTGAGGTCGCGCGAAATCATCGCGTGATTGTAGCGTTTGGGCGCGCGACTTCCGGCGCTCACGGGGCTGGCCGAATGGCGGATCGGCCGTTCGGCCAGCCGGGCAGTTGCGCACGCGATGGGATAATGCGCATTCGCTTCATCGGCCTTGCGCCGCAACCGCACTCCGTATCGACCATGTCCGCTTCGAAATCCGCCGTGCCCGATGTGCCTGTGGTGTCCGCCGTGCCCGATGTGCCGAGGGGCACGCTCATGATCCAGGGCACCACCTCCGACGCCGGCAAGAGCACGCTCGTCGCCGGCCTGTGCCGCCTCGCGCGCCGCGCGGGCGTGCGGGTCGCGCCGTTCAAGCCGCAGAACATGGCGCTCAACAGCGCGGTGACCGCCGACGGCGGCGAGATCGGCCGCGCTCAAGCCTTGCAGGCCGTCGCCGCAGGCATCGCCCCGCACACCGACCTCAATCCCGTCCTGCTCAAGCCGAACAGCGATCTGGGCTCGCAGGTCATCATCCACGGCAAGGCGCGCATGAATCTGAACGCGCGCGCATACCAGGACTACAAGCCGCTGGCGCGCGTGGCCGTGCTCGAATCGTATGGGCGGCTGCGCGCGGGCTACGACGCGGTGTTCGTCGAGGGCGCGGGCAGCCCGGCGGAAATCAATCTGCGCGCCAACGACATCGCCAACATGGGTTTTGCCGAAGCCGTCGATTGCCCGGTCGTGCTGGTCGCCGACATCGACCGCGGCGGCGTGTTCGCGCATCTGATCGGCACGCTCGCGTGTCTGTCGGAGAGCGAACGGGCGCGCGTGCAGGGTTTCATCATCAACCGGTTTCGCGGCGATCCTGGGTTGCTCAAGCCCGGCCTCGACTGGCTGGAGGCGCAGACGGGCAAGCCCGTGCTCGGCGTGGTGCCGTATCTGCACGGCCTCACGCTCGACGCCGAGGACATGTTGCCGGGTGCTGCGCATACCCACGCGCAGGCGGGCGGGCAGACGTTGCGCGTGGTCGTGCCCGCGCTGCCGCACATCAGCAATCACACCGACTTCGACGCGCTGCGCGCGCATCCGCAGGTCGAATTCAGCTACGTGCGCACAAACGAAGCGCCGCCGCCCGCCGATCTGGTGATACTGCCGGGTTCCAAAAACGTCCGCGACGACCTCGCGTGGCTGCGCGCGCAGGGCTGGGAAAGCGCGCTCGCGCGGCATCTGCGCTATGGCGGCCGTGTGATCGGGATTTGCGGCGGCATGCAGATGCTCGGGCGTACGATCGCCGATCCGCATGGCGTGGAAGGCGAGCCCGGTGCGACGGCGGGTTTCGGCTGGCTCGACTATGAAACGGAACTCACGCGCGAGAAGGCGCTGCGCAATGTGACGGGGCGGCTCGCCTTGGGGCAGGGCGAGGGCGGCGCGCAAGCCGGTGCGCCCGTGCGCGGCTACGAGATTCACATGGGCGTGACGCGCGGCGCGGCGCTGGCGCAGCCGGCGCTGCGGATCGACTCGATCGAGGGCGAGGTGCAAGAGTCGCAAGAGGCGCAAGAGGCGCAAGAGGCGCAAGAGGCGCAAGAGGCGCAAGAGGCGCAAGAGGTGCAGGAAACGACGGAGGCGCAGCGCGAACCGCGCCCGGACGGCGCGCAATCGGCGGATGGCCAGATTCTCGCGACCTACGTGCACGGCCTGTTCGACACGCCCGAGGCGTGCGCCGCGCTGCTGCGCTGGGCCGGGCTCGACGCGGCGCAGAGCGTGGATTACCCGGCGCTGCGCGAGGCGTCGCTGGAGCGGCTTGCCGACACGCTGGCCGCAAGCCTCGACCTCGACCGCCTGTACGGCGCGATGCGCTGAACTCGGCGGGCGCGGGCGTCGGTCAGTACAACACCATCTGCGTGCAGCGGAACAGCGCGGTGGTCCTGCCGTCCGGGCCGGTCACGGTGGCGTCCCAGATCTGCGTGCTGCGGCCCAGATGCACGCCCGTCGCGACCACGCTCAGCGTGCCTTCGCGCGCCGTGCCGACGAAGTTGCTCTTGAGTTCGACGGTCGTGAAGTTCTTCGCCGTCGGCGGCAGATGCGCGTAGCAGCCGTAGCCGCAGGCCGTATCGGCGAGACAGATCACGGTGGCGGCGTGCAGGAAGCCATTGGGCGCAAGCAGATCGCTGCGGATGTCGAGCTCGGCGCGCAGGATGCCTTGCTCGAGCGCCACCGCGCGAAACCCGAGCAGTTCGGGCAGCCGGCCTTGCTGGCGCTCGTGCAGGGAGGCGAGGGTGATCTCGGGGCGCAGCGTGCTCATGGGGGAATGTCTCCTTGGATGGGATTGAAGTGAAGCCGGGGCAAGGCCGAAGCCCGGCCAGGCGGGGCGCCGCAACGGTTTTCATGCGGTCCGGATGCGCTCGGAAAGCCGGGTTGAGGCTCGATGCTGCGCCACCCTGACGCCGTCGGGGGCTTCGGCGCCGCGGCATTTGCCGATATTATCGGACGGTTGCGCTGCTGCGCGGTCAGCTTTGCAGACGGTTCCAGGCCACGCGGCCGGACTGTGCGGCGCCTGTCGGCGGCGGGCAAGCGCACTTTCGGTACGAGTAAGCACAAGCACGCACAAGCACACACAAGCACACACAAGCACACACAAGCACACACAAGCACACACAAGCACACACAAGCAGCAGAATCGGCAAACCGGCTGGCCCGTGTGCCAGCCTTCCTGACGGGAGCATTCATGACGGTGATCGTGGTGGCGAACCCCAAGGGCGGCGTCGGCAAAAGCACGCTGTCCACCAATCTGGCCGGCTATTTCGCGGCGCAAGGCGAGTGGGTCGCGCTCGCCGACCTCGACCGGCAGCAGTCGTCGCACGCGTGGCTCGATCTGCGGGCCGCGACGTTGCCCGCCATCGAGAGCTGGCCGGTCGATCTGGATCATCCCCAGAAGCCGCCCAAGGGCCTCGAGCACGCCGTCATCGACACGCCTGCGGGTCTGCACGGCAACCGGCTCGCCACGGTGATCGAGCTGGCGGACAAGGTGATCGTGCCGCTGCAGCCGTCCATGTTCGACATCCTCGCCACCAAAGACTTCCTCGACCGGCTGTCGAAGGAAAAGGCGGTGCGCAAGGGCGCGATTCAGGTGGGCGTGGTGGGCATGCGCGTCGACGCGCGCACGCGCTCGGCGGAGCAATTGCAGCGTTTCGTCGAAGGGCTCGACCTGCCGGTGCTCGGTTATCTGCGCGACACGCAGAACTACGTGCAACTCGCCGCGCACGGGCTCACGCTCTGGGACGTCGCGAAAAGCCGCGTGGAGAAGGATCTGGACCAGTGGCAGCCGATCATCAGCTGGCTCAACGCGAAGTGAGCGCATGAGCGCATAAGCGCTCCAGCGCGCCGATCCGCACGCGCCGCCAGAAAGGCAAACGGCGCGCAGAACGCGCGCCGTTTGCCGTAGCAAAGCCAGCCAATCTGTTAGCGAGTCACTCAATCAGCTAGCCAGCCATCGCCCGGAAGCGGATCACAACCCGCCGCCGTTCAGCTCCAGGCCTGGGGCGGCACGTGGTCGCGGCTACCCTTGATGCGGTTGTTTTCGTCGACGAACACGAGGTCCGGCTTCCAGCCCGCCTTGAGTTCTTCCTCTTCCACGTTCGCGAAAGCCGCGATGATCACGAGGTCGCCCAGTTGCGCGCGGCGCGCGGCCGAGCCGTTCAGCGAAATCATGCCGCTGCCGCGTTCGCCCTTGATCGCGTAGGTCGTGAAGCGCTCGCCGTTGTTGATATTCCAGATGTCGATGCGCTCGTTTTCGACGATGTTCGCGGCTTCGAGCAGATCCTCGTCGATCGCGCACGAACCTTCGTAGTGCAGTTCGCAGTGCGTGACCGCGACGCGGTGGATCTTCGACTTGAGCATGTGGCGTTGCATGGTGCGTCTCCTCAGGCGGACGGGCAGGCGGCCCGCCGCACGGCATTCGATGGGTTGGAACCGGAGCGGATGTCCGAGCGGCGTGGCGCTCAGATCTCCAGGTTGTCGATCAGGCGCGTCGCGCCGAGCTTGGCGGCGGCCACCACGACGAGCGGCGAGCCGGTCTCGCCCGGTGCGGGCGGCAGCAGGTTCGCGCGCTTGCGGATCGAGATGTAGTCGGGCTTCCAGCCGCGCGCGGCCAGCGTGGCCATGGCGTCCAGTTCGAGCTGCGGATAATCGTGGCGGCCCGCAAGCACCGACTCGCGGACCGCGCGCAGCACGGCCGCCAGTTGCGGCGCCTCGGCGCGCTCCGGCTGCGTGAGATAGCGGTTGCGCGAGCTGAGCGCGAGGCCGTCGTCGTCGCGCACGGTTTCGGCGGCGATTACTTCGGTCGGCAGCGAGAACTGCTGGCACATCGCGCGCACGATCATCAGCTGCTGGTAATCCTTCTTGCCGAACACGGCGACGCGCGGCTGCACGCACGACATCAGCTTCATCACGACCGTGCAGACGCCCTCGAAGAAACCAGGGCGGAATTCGCCTTCGAGAATATCGCCGAGGTTATGCGGCGGATGCACGCGATATTCCTGCGGTTGCGGGTACATGTCGGCCTCGGTGGGCGCGAACAGCACGTACACGTTTTCCTTCTGCAGCTTCTCGATGTCGTCTTGCAGCGTGCGCGGGTATTTGTCGAAATCCTCGTTCGGCCCGAACTGCAGACGGTTGACGAAGATGCTCGCCACGACCGGATCGCCATGCTGGCGCGCGAGGCGCATCAGCGAGAGGTGGCCTTCGTGGAGGTTGCCCATGGTCGGCACGAACGCGGTGCGGTTTTGGCCGCGCAGCTGGTCGCGCAGTTCCTGAATCGAGCTGATGACTTTCATGATCGGATGCGTTATGCCTCGCGCGGGGCAAGACGTAGGTTGCGGCAACCGGCGCTCGCGCGGGCGAGCCGGCCGGATGGCGTGCCAGCCCCTGTCAGGAGCAGGCGCGGGCGATTGTAGAGGATTTGACCGGGCCGCGCAGCGCCTTCGGCTACGGGATTATCCTGGCCCGGCGGCGCGAAATATTGATGGGGACGGAACGTCGCAGGCGCGAGAAGCCGCTTCGCGTGCACCGGGAAGGTGCGCGGCGAAGCGTGTTTTTGGCTGCTTGAGCGGAATTTGGCGCGGCTTGAACCGACTTAAACCGACTTAAACCGGCAGATAGGCGAGACGCACGTAGATGGGCGCGAACGGCTCGGGCTGGGTGATTTCGATCAGCGATTCGCGCGACAGTTCGAGCATGGCGATGAAGTTCACGACCACGACCGGCACGCCGCGCGTGACGTCGAACAGCTCCGAGAATTCCATGAAGCGCGCGCCCTGGAGCTTGCGCAGGATCGTGCTCATATGCTCGCGCACCGACAGTTCCTCGCGCGAGATCTTGTGGTGCTGCACGAGCTTCGCACGCTTGATGACGTCGGCCCACGCGGCGCGCAGGTCGACGGCGTCCACGTCCGGGAAGCGCGGCGTGATGCTCTGCTCGATATAGACCTCGGCGCGCATGAAGTCGCGGCCGAGCTGCGGCAGCTTGTCGATGCGTTGCGCGGCGAGCTTCATCTGCTCGTATTCCAGCAGGCGGCGCACGAGTTCGGCGCGCGGATCTTCGGCTTCCTCGCCGGTGTCGGCCTTCTTGACCGGCAGCAGCATGCGCGACTTGATCTCAATCAGCATCGCCGCCATCAGCAGATACTCCGCCGCCAGTTCCAGATTGGTCTTGCGCAGTTGCTCGACGTAGCCGAGATACTGCACGGTGACCTCCGCCATCGGAATGTCGAGAACGTTGAAGTTCTGCTTGCGGATCAGGTAGAGCAGCAGGTCGAGCGGACCTTCGAACGTTTCGAGGAAAACCTCGAGCGCGTCGGGCGGGATGTAGAGATCCTGCGGCAGCTTGAAGAGCGGCTCGCCGTACAGACGAGCGAACGCGACGCCGTCGATCGTGTCGGGCGTCGAGTCGGTGGCGGGGGCGGCCAGCGCTTCCGGATTCGCCGGCGCGGCCGGATGGCCGGCCGCGTGCGCCGCGGAATGCGCCGCCTCGGCGCCGGGTGGAGGCGTCAAGGCCTCCTTGGCGCCTTCGGCCCCGTCGGCTTCAGCCATCAGAAGTTCTGGTAGTAGACGTAGGGCGTCTGCTTGACGCGCGACGCCTGCTGGCGTTCGCGTTCGTCGAGGTCGATCGGCTGCTTGTCCCACAGGAGCGAGCGGCCCTTGCGCTGCTGCTCTTCGAGCTGCGGCTTCTGCTGCTTGAGTTGGGTCAGGAACTGGGTGATGTCCGACTGATACATGGCTGACGTCCGTCGAGTGAGGCAGCTGTTTCTGACAGCCGCCGATGTTCGTGTCGGCGGCAATTTTACCGCAAGCGGCGGGCGCGGAACATCCGGGCGGGCGGCGCGTCGAAGGCACGCGATGCGTCTGCGCAGGAAGAGCGGCATTGGCCGTCCGCGTCGCGTGCGGCCCACTTTGCGCCTCGTCCTGGGGTTTTGGAGCGCTGATGTGGTGAAATAGCGCGTTTGGGTCTGCGCGCAGTCCGCGCGACGGCGCGAGCGGCAAGAAAGCAAACCGAAGCGAACCAAAGTAAACCGAAGCGAACCGAAGTGAACGAAATGACGTCTGGAGGTCTTGTTTGGCGGGATGGCTGATCGAAGCGTTGCGCGCATGGCGGCGTCCCGTACGGGCGGCGCGGCCGTGGCTTGCCGCCCGCCGTGTGGCGGAGCGCGCGGGGAATGAACCAACGCTCGCCGTCCACCGCTCGACCCGCGCTTCCGGCCACGCTATCGCAAAAATCTTCGCGACTTTTTCCGTCAATCGACCCCATCACTTTGCTCGCCGCGTCGCGGCTTGCTTTGCTCTCGGCATGACGCTGAGCGCGCTGACCGCCACGCCCGCGCACGCGGATCTGGCGAGCCTGCTGCCCTGGTCGCGCGCGCGTACCTATTACGACGTCAAGGTCGATGCCTCGCCGCGCGAACTGCGCAAGCTGCTCGAAGCGCACCTCGATATCGCCCGTTTCGCCACGCGCGCCGACATCAGCGAAGATCAGTTCGAATTCCTCGTCACCGCCACGCCGCAGCAGGTGCGCGATCTCGCGTCCACCTACGGCTATTTCACGCCGGTCGTGCGCACCGACGTCGGCAGCGACGAAAACGGCCGCCGCCAGGTGACCGTGAGCGTCGATCCGGGGCCGCGCACGACGATTTCGGCGGTCACGCTCACGTTTCGCGGCCCCGTGCTGACCGAGGACAAGACGCAGGAAAACGCCACGCGCTTCGCGTTCTCGCTGCACACCGGCGACGCCTTCACGCAATCCGGCTGGGACGACGCCAAGAACGCGTCGCTTCGGGCCTTGCAGGCGCGGCGTTATCTGGGCGCGAAGATCGCCCGTTCGGAGGCGCGCGTCGATCCGCTCAAGCACGACGCGCAACTGTCGGTCACGTACGACAGCGGCCCGACCTTCACGATGGGCGCGCTCGATGTGTCCGGGCCGCGCCGCTATCCGGAAAAAATCGTGACCGACGTGAATCCGCTGTCGCCCGGCGAAATCTACGACGTGAACCGCGTGACCGAACTGCAGCGTCAGCTCCAGAACACGCCGTACTACGCGAGCGTCGCCATCGACGTCGACGACAACACGCAAAAGCCGCTCAACACGCCGCTGCACGTGAAGGTGAGCGAGTATCCGTACAACAATTTCCGTGGCGGCGTGGGTTATTCGACCGACACGGGCGCGCACGTGCAGGGTTCGTATTCGTATCTCGATACCTTCGGCAAGGCCTGGCCGTTCCAGGTGCAGGGGCGTCTGGACCAGATCCAGCAGTACGGGCAGGTGACGCTCTCGATGCCGCCGGGGCCGCGCGCGTGGACCAATAGCGCGCTCGCGTCCTACACCACGACGGATGTGTCCGACACACGGATCTACAGCCTGCGCGCGGGCGTGCAGCGCACGCGCACTTCTCAGAACATCGACTACGCGTATTCGCTGCTCTACTACCAGGACCGGCTCGACCAGAACGCCGGGCCGCCGACCACGAGCCGCGCGCTGGTGCCGCAGTGGTCATGGACGCGCCGCAACGTCGACGACCCGCTGTTTCCGCGCTCGGGCAACCTGATTCGCGTGGAGGCGGGCTTCGCCGTGAAGGGCGCGCTCGCCGACGCCACCTTCTTCCGCGGCTACATGCGCGGCCAGCAATACCTGCCGATCGGCCATAGCGACATCATGCTGTTCCGCGCGGAGCTGGGCGGCGTGTTCACGTCGAGCAGCTCGCAGAATGTGCCCGCGTCGCTGCTGTTCCGCGCGGGCGGTTCGAACTCGGTGCGCGGCTACGGCTTCCAGAGCATCGGTAACGATGTCGACGGCTCGATCCTGCCGGCCAAATATCTGGTGACGGCGTCGGCGGAGTATCAGCACTGGTTCACGCACGACTGGGGCGGCGCGGCGTTCTTCGACGTCGGCACCGCCACCGACACCTGGGGCGAGAAAGTGTTCTATCCGGGCGCGGGTCTCGGCGCGCGCTGGCGCAGCCCCGTCGGCCCGGTCAATCTCGACCTCGCTTACGGCTTCCGCGAACGCCGCGTGCGGCCGTATCTGACGCTGGGGATCGCCTTCTGATGACGATGCGCGCGATCCTTTCCCTCTTGCTGCCCGCCGGTTCGCGAGCCTGGGCGCCGATGGCCGCGCCGCCGGGCGGCGGTGCGCCGTCGTCGGGTTCGTCGCGCGACGAAGATCGCGGCGGCGACACAGCGGGCGAGCGTGGCGAACGAGGCGAACGTGGCGA
>NZ_JAAGPN010000028.1:0-52565 GCF_017104805.1 Paraburkholderia sp. Ac-20347
CGCCGTTCGCCGTCGTGACCGACGAAAAAACCGGCCACAAATACCCGATTGCCGATTACGAACTCACGCCGAATATCGCCATCGTCGATGCGGATCTCGTCATGCACATGCCGCGCGATCTCACGGCATATGGTGGCATTGATGCAGTCACGCATGCGCTCGAAGCATATGTCTCCGTGATGGCGAACGAGTATTCGAACGCGCAGGCGTTGCAGGCGCTGAAATTGTTGAAGGTGTATTTGCCGTCCGCTTACGCGCGCGGCGCGGGCGATCCGGTTGCGCGCGAGCAGGTTCACAACGGCGCGACGCTCGCGGGTATCGCGTTTGCGAATGCGTTCCTCGGTGTGTGCCACTCGATGGCACACAAAATCGGCGCGGAATTCGGTCTTGCGCACGGCCTCGCGAATGCGTTGCTGATCGCGAACGTGATTCGCTACAACGCGAACGATGTGCCGTCGAAACAGGCTGCATTCAGTCAATACGATCGCCCCGTCGCGCGCTGCCGTTACGCGGAAATCGCGGATGCGCTTGCGCTCGGCGGTGTGTCGGTGGATGAGAAGGTCGAGGCGCTGGTGGCGTGGATCGAGGAACTCAAGCAGTGGCTCAACATTCCCGCATCGATTCAGGCGGCGGGTGTGCCCGAAGCGCGATTTCACGCGTGTCTCGACGCGCTTGCTGAAAATGCATTCGACGATCAATGCACGGGTGCGAATCCGCGCTATCCGTTGATTGCCGAAATCCGCCAAGTGTTGCTCGACAGCTATTACGGGCGGCCTTATGTCGACAGAGTCGACGATATCACTGAATTCGACGTCATTGCCGAATTCGGCGGATTGTGAGCGTTGCCGCCGGCATCTTCGTCTGCGCTGACGCGGCGCGCGGCCTATTGAGCCCCTACTCTTTCGCCCTGTTGAGATCGCCCGCGTTCGTCGCGCCAGGGCGATCCTGTCAATCTACGTATCGCTTCTGGAAGTCGTTCGTATGCTGAGAAGTCTTAAGGTCATGACCCAGTTGATCATCGGCTATTCTGTGGTCATTTCGCTGATGTTCTGCTTGAGTGGATTGGCGCTATTCACGTTGCGCAGCGCCAATCAGCATCTCACGGTATTGCGAGAAGTAAATCTCGGCGCAATTCGGAGCACCTTGCAAATGCAGACGTGGCTCGACACATTGCGCGTGGGCGAATATCGTCTGGCCACTGCATCGGATGACACCACACTGGCGGACGGCCGGCGATTGATCGATTCGGCGATACACGGGTTTCGCATCCGGTCGGTCGAGGCATCAGGCTTGACGCAGACCGATGCACAGCGCAGCGCAATGGCAGAAATCCTCTCGATGGGCGACGAGTATCTGACTGGCGACAAACAGGTCGTGACGTTGGTTGGCAGCGGAAAGTCAGCCGAGGCGCTCCGTTTGATTGGAGGATCGCTCTCGGTATTGCGGGATAAAATGGATAAGAATATCCATTACATTGTCGATAGCAACGTCGATAAAACTCGTATCGATGCGCTTAACGCCGAGCATGACTATTCGCGATCGATCATTCTGACGATCGTTGCATTGATCCTCGCGGTCCTCGTTGCAATAGTTGCGGCGTTTGATGTTACCTATGGTTTGACCCGAATCCTCGGTGGCGAACCGCGCGATGCGATGACATTGGCAACCGAACTCGCGCAGGGAAATTTATCGGCGCGGGTCCTTGTCCGACAGGGTGATACCTCGAGCGTCTCTGCCTCACTCGCAAGAATGCGCGATCAACTTACCGCGATCGTCATGCGCATCAAAACGGTGAGCGAAGCAGTTAGCAGTGCCGCCGGCGAAATCGCAAAGCTGAATGTCGATTTAGCGCGGCGAACGGAGGAACAAGCAGCTTCCCTTGAACAAACCGCCGCAGCCATGGAGCAATTGTCGGGCACGGTCCGTCAAAGTGCGGACAATGCCGAAAGTGCGCGACGTCTAGCCGTGGCTGGTACGGATGTGGCGCAGCGTGGTGGCGGCGAAATCGAGCGTGTCGTGGAGAATATGCAAAGTATCTCGGCGAGCTCCGATAACGTCACGCAGATCATTGGCGTTATTGAAAGTATTTCATTCCAGACCAACATCCTCGCGCTGAATGCCGCTGTGGAGGCGGCACGGGCCGGACCTCAAGGTCGTGGATTCTCTGTCGTCGCAGCAGAAGTACGTGTTTTGGCACAACGAAGCTCGGCCGCAGCACTTGAGATCAAGGCCTTAATTACGGAATCGGGCGAACGTGTGCGCTCTGGTGCCAAGCTGGTTCAAGATGCGGGCAACACGATAAAAGAAGTGGTCCGCTCGGCAGGCACGACTACCGCATTGATGAACGACATCGCAGCCGGAGCAGAAGAGCAGAGTACGGGCATGAGTCAGATCAACACGGCAATCAATCAGATGGATCAGATCACGCAGCACAATGCATCGCTCGTCGAAGACGCCGCTCGCGCTGCTCGATCACTCGCCGACCAGGCCCACGAACTCGTTGACGCAGTTTCTCAATTCAAGTTGCACTGATGAGCTGGCTAAGGTTTTCGCGCGAACAATAGTAAGCTCGCTCGCCATGAGCCAGTTTACGTTCCTCTGTGACTGAACACAGCTGCGGACTGGCGCGCAATGAGCCAGCAACGTATGTAACCGGTGAATCGCCCAATCTCAACGGCGCCTGCTCGCCAGCGAAAGCAGTGCGCTGGCTGCAGACCGCCGAGGGCCTGAAATCCCGCCTGAACGGCATGCTGATCGACCGCTACGAAGCCAATGAGAAGAGCGGCTATCCCACGCTCTGCAAGGGACGGTTTGTCGTCGAAGGCGAAGCCTGTTACGCGATCGAAGAACCTACCAGCCTGAACACGCCCGAGCGACTGCCGAAGTTGATCGAGATGGGCGTATGGGCCGTAAAAATCGAAGGACGACAACGCAGTTCTGCGTACGTCGAACAGGTCACTCGCGCCTGGCGCAAGGCCATCGACCACTCTCTCAGCGACCCGCAGCGGTTCCGTATTCATCCCGAATGGTATATGGACCTTGGGCGCCCTGCACCGCCGGTGGAAATAAGCGAGTGCCGCGCGCGTCGCACGGCGGGTAAATCTTGAAGATATCGCGTGGACCAGTTCAATATGATTGGCCTCGGACGACGCTGCTTGCCTTCTACGAGCGCATGGCGGCGATGCCCATCAACATCGTCTATCTCTGCGAAGTCGTGTGTTCGCGCCGTCACGAAATGCGCTTGCCGGACTGGCTGGAACTGGCCAGTATGTTGGCCGATGCCGGCAAGGAAGTCGTCCTGAGCACGCAGACCCTGCTGGAATCCGGTAGGACATGAAGGTCCTTGCCGACATTGCGGAAAACGGCCGTTTCGAATTCGAAGCGAACGATATAGGAGCAGTACAGCGCGTGCCGGCGCCAGGCACTGGGTGGTGCCGAACGAAATGCATCAGTTCGATTTACGCCTATCGCAGCACGAGCGGCCGGCAGGCATGGAGTCCGAGGTATCGCCTATGGACGGCTGCCATTGGCCTATCCTGATGGCATGATGCTGGCGACGCGTGAGACGCAACCTCTATTCGTGTTGAACGTAATTTCCACGCAGAGCGCCAACATCCATACGCTGATCGACGAGGTGGGCGTAATGAAGGAGATGGGTGTGGATATCGTGCGCATCAGTCCACAGGAGCAGCACACCGAAGAACTCGTGTCGCTTTTTTATCGCGTGATTCGTGCACCGTCCGGGTCTCGTGTTCGACTTCAGCTGCATTGGCGGCGTAAGCCCAAACAGCGGCTGACACCCGCCGCATAGTCTCGACATCAGACTCGCCTGGACTACCGGGTCACGACCGCTAGAACAAGCATCCGGTAAAGTTTTACCGGATGCCACGCTCTACAAACTGCGTTCGTTAGAAGCTAACGCAAATCCCAGCCATACCAACAAACTGCCCCGGCCCCGACGACGGTGTCGAGTCTTGCGAATCCCCGACCGATGCAACTGCGGAAACTATATTGCCGGCGCCACTTGAGCCCAGCGTTTTCCCCGAGGCATGCTGGTATCCCTCTGCAGCGTACAGTGTCGTTCGACGCGAGAGATGATAGGACTCCCGGAAGACAATCTGGTGATACTTCGCCGGATCGCTAATACCATTCGCCTTAGACGCGTAAGTATACGAATACGATCCCGCAACATCGAATGTCGAGCTAAATTTGTATGCCAGAAGCGCAGCGTACGTATTGAATACCGCAGTCGTCGTAAATACTGAATGCGCGTCCGGCGTATACCTTACATTCGAATAGTTCAATCCGGCAGTGAGACTGCCGAAATTATAATTTCCCGCGAGAGATGTGTAGCGAACCGACTTGGACGACAGGTATCCCGCGTTCACCGCGGAAGTCAAGTAACTAGCAGAACTCGCCGAATCAAAACCGGTCTCGGTCGTTTCCGCGTTGCTAATCTGTAGATAGCCAGCGGCAAGACTTAAAGGTCCATTGTTGTATCTTAGTGCCCCGCTGAAAGTCTGACCGCGCCCCATCGAGCCCGCAATGTTACTGAATGCGTACATCACGCTTGCCTGGATACCTCGCCACACAGGAGAGGTGTAATTGAGCGAGTTGTTTGCCCGAATCACAATATCAAGGCCATCGATGTCCCCAGGGTGCGCGCCCACCGCCCCCGTTTCCCAAGCAGCGGATGCCAAGGGACCTACGAATTGATAGTAAGGCGTATATTGACGACCCGCCGTTAGCGTCCCGTAGCTGGCACTCTTTAATCCGAAGAATGCTTGCCGATTGAAAATGAGTCCGGACGCCCCCAGTGCTCCATTATTTGGATCGAACCCATTTTGAAGATCAAATATTACATTGAGCCCACCACCAAGATCTTCTGATCCACGAATCCCCCATTTCGAATTATAGAGATTTCCCTGACGAAGATATAAATTGGAGTGCCCTTTCTGGTTACTGGAATATGTCAAAGCGTCGTCGATCTGCCCGTACATCGTCACGCTGTTCTGAGCGTGCGCGCTTCCCACGAAGCTGCCTGAACCAATAATGATGACAGCACCCATTACGTGCACACGAAGCAATCTTGAGTTCATCTTAGTCCCTTTCTCTATAGGCCATCTTGAAGATGGCTAAAAATATTTTTATTAATTATTAGTAGCAAAACATATAGTTCGGACAACTACTAATTTGGCCGATTGAAAATTCTTTTCCAGGAGATTGACGTCGAGTGTTCAACCAGTACCCAGATGACGGTCGTCACCTGGGTATCTCAAGACAAATTATCGAGCTGCCGCCGGCGAACTGAGCGGCGAAGTCGCACCATCATTCGTAGTGGCCGTGGAAGTTACGTTGGCAATCCTCAAGCTCGCCGGCACCGACGTCGAGTAATGGAACGCTCCAATCCCGCTTTCGTCGACCGGAACCATCTCAAAGCCGAGATAGTTTTCCGATTCATCCATGCTCGGCTTACTATTCGAGAAGAACTCGACGCGATAGACCGTACCGGCCTCCCCTTTGACCTCGCCGGTCACTGACAACTCATTGTTGTGACGGCTGACATGTTCGATCACGGGCGGCTGCTGATTCTTGTTTGGCGTCGGTTCACACCCAACCGATTGCCCGTCAATCGCGCAAATCTTTTCGAGGTTCGTCGTGTCGTTGCTGACGCCGCCGCCCCGGTTTCCGATGAATGCAGCGTGTTCAAGTCCCGGAACGTTATAGACAATTGCGCCGGCATATCCAGGCAAACAGCTACCACCGGCAAAGCATCTCTTGATGTCTTTTCCGTTGCCAATCATGATATTTTCCGAGATCCTGTCGATCGCGGGGCCTGTAATTCGATTGATACCGAATGTACCGTCTTTGCCCGGCTCACCCTGCGGACGAACGGACACGGCAACCCGGTTGCCGATCATCCTGTTGCCGGACACGATATTTCCGGTGCCACTGAGCGTGACTGCTGAGGATAGGTTATTGAAGGTATTCGCGGCGATATAATTGCGATTCCCCCAGTTCAGCTGAACACCGTCTGAGTAATTCTGAAAGTGGTTGTGAATGACCTCGTTGTCATTTCCCCACAGCATCTCGAGCCCCTGAGACGGCTCCTGGTTCGTCGTTTCGTCGGTCGTAACCAGGTTATCCGCAATCAGGTTGAACGAAGCTCCGCGCGTCGCCTCCATACCATCACCATTATTGATGAACTGGTTTCGGATGATCTTGTTGCGCTGTGTCGTCGTTGCCGTAGAATTTCCCTTGCCGTCGTCTCCGGTCATCATTAACCCGGCGCCACCGTGATTAGCAACGATTCTGCTGTCCTCGATCACATTATTGCTCGCCCGGTTAATCAGGATACCAATACAAAAATTCCGGATTTCCAGACCCTGCAATGTGACGTCGTGCGTGTCTCGCAACACCAGCCCCGGAAGACTTGTTGTGCGAACGTTTGCTCCGTACTGACCAGGAACCGCACCCGGACATGCTTTAGGATCTCCCGGCTTGATATAGGCCGATCCGTCGATCGCGACGTATTCACCTTTTCTCAACCAGTTCAAGTTAATAATGTCGACCGGCCCTTTAATCGGCGGGAGCTCGGTTCGCGGCTTTATAACGAGATCGGACGAATTCTTCAGATCAATTTCAATTCGATAGTGACCAGGGTTTTCGTTATTTTTTGTCAACGCCCATCGGAGCGTTCCTTCACTTCCATCGTCGACTGATGAAACAACCTTGAGGATTTCCGGTCCCGGGGTGGCAGTTTCGGCTGCAACGGCGAACAACGGAAGTGCCAAAGACACAAGGATAGAAAGTTTCGACTTGAACATAGGTTACCTGGTGTTTATCGAATTGGAGGAAAGCGGAGGTGCGAATAGATGTCTTGCCCTGGAGCAACCAGGAAGGTTTCAACGAGGCACATCTATCCGAATTCACCGATATATCCGGGCTGCCGCATGCGCGGAGTGCACGTTCCACCCACTCCGACGTAGTGGTATGAAAGAGATGTGCTGGGGTAAGGAGAGAATTCCGTGTAAACCTTATAGATACCAACCTCGAAATCTACTGGCATCTTCACACCAGCGTAAACGCAATGAATAAATCGTTCGCGTTGTTTATCAGAAAGTATCACCTGATTCTCCACAAGATGGCGCTCAATACACCGCTTCTGAATATAGACCTTTAGCCGATTTTCATGAATTACCGTTTCGCTATGGGCTTTAAACAAAACGATATGTCGACATTTCCTTCAGGCCTGTATCGGCTATGAGGATGGACGTTAAAGTCCCACTGCCACCTAACCACCCCGAGCGTCCACATAACACAAACCCAAATTTAGACAATGCGTCAATTGCGCACGCGAACTTCTTACAAAGTAATTTTCGAAAATTTGATTTTATAAAGGATAAATTTACGCCCTCGACATCTTGAAAGATTTTTCAAAAAGATCGGGCGACTCACCTTTTCAGCCACTGAATATTTATTCTCAACCCACGCACAAAGAACAGAAAATGGCATCACGCCACAATGAATACTCCAAACCCGTCTTCAGTGAAGATTAATCCCACGATACCAATCCATTCGACCTAGAACCTCCATCAACTCCGCTGCATATGACGAGCTCTTCATCTTGACCACAGAAGGACAAAAAACGTCACTCGCAGAGTCCAACTCGTAAGTCTTGCAATTTTTCCATCTATCCGAATTAACCTCCGAATCGGGCATCAAGCTAATTCCGAATAAACCTGAATCGATCCAGCTGAGTATTACATTTGGTTGCGAAGCCGACATTTGTACATATGGGGTAATCCCAATTTTTCGCAGCTTGTGTTGTATCAACTCAAATGTTCCCTCACCTTCTGAACGTCTAATAAGGAAAAGGGGAAAGCGGCCTAGCTGCGGCAGTGTCATCGGACGATCAGGGATATCTTTGGTGTATTTTTGATTGATTACCGCCACCCCTCGCACTGGACGCAGATTTATACAATCATAGTCACCCGGATAAAGAGGCTTTTGAATCAATGCGACGTCCAGTGAATTTGCTACAAGGAGCGACTCCAGATAGCTGGAATCCGACACGCAGATTGAAAAGTTAATATTTGGAAGTTTTTGATTCAGCTCCATTATTAGCGGCTGAAAAAACTGAATGTATAAGGGAGAAATACCAACTCGAATCGTCTTTGCGCTTCTCTCCGAGATAGGTTTCACTTCAGTGATGACTTCCGTGGCGACGTTCTCGACGCCTCGCAGGATTTCTCGAGCGCATTTATACAAATGAGCGCCGGCCCTGGTCGGCTCGATATGGCGCACTCCCCGGGTAAATAATATTGCACCGATTTCGTCTTCCAGCTCCTGGAGTCGCCTACTAATTGCCGGCTGAGCAACATCTAGCGCACGAGCAGCACCAGAAACGCTGCCATGCTCGATAAGCGAGCAGAAATATCGCAAACGCTTTATGTCCATTTACTCCCTACTCCCTTTGCAACCGGATCGTCTATGTGATGCAGCTGGAACGCGGCAAGTCTGTCCAGCACTGGCATGCTGGATCACGTAGTTCGCTTGCGCGCGTAGTCGAATCTCGCAATCGCTGATGAGCCAAGAATGCCGCAGACAGTTTCTTATTTAGAAAATATAATAATTAACCATAGACGATATTCTATTGCCTACATTTAATAAAACCCCAACACTGAAACTTAAATAAGCTACTCAACGCCCGATCTTCACGCCTTTAATCTCAGGTAGAAATATATATGGGTCGACCGAAAAAATTTTGTCAAACTTTGGCAAGCGTGGATCTGGCGGCTCAAACTGAATGAAACGACGATGACATAAGGTCGCATTGCGCGACCCCGGGATGTACTTCAGGCACGTTAAGCCGCAATTCAAACGAGTCGACAATTCGACGCGAAACATTGGCCGCTGGCGAAAACAGCAAAGACCTGCAACTGAATCTCGAGCAAGCGACGAAGACGCGAGTGCGTGCTCGACTACTCGCTCAGTCTGCGCTTCAGCGCAGCGCTATCAAAATCACGTCTCGATAGCAAAACCAGCAAAACATTGCGCACTTCGTTGACTCCGAAACGCAATTTCCGCGCTCCCCCACCCTTTGCCGCCCCCGATCGTGCCCCAAAAAATATCTTTGACAAACGCTCTTACGATATATATCTTAAGACATGTTTTAAGACACTCAAATGTTAAGGAGGCCCTATGCGCCACCACCATCACCTGTCCGGACATCACGGACACCACGGCCGTCGAGGCCGTCACGGCCAGCCGGAGCGCGATTTCGCCGACCGCCGCCAGGACGGTTTCGGCCCCGCCGAACGTCATGAACGTAACGAACGCAACGAGCAACGCAGCGAACGCGCCGAGCGCGCCTTCGGCTTCGGCCGCGGCGACATGAACACCGCCCGCTTCGCGATGCGCCACCCTCTGCACGCGCTGCGCCACGCCATGGGCCGCCATCGCGGCGGCGAAGGCCCCGGCGATTTCAGCGAAGGCTTTGGCCGCGGCGGCGGCGGTTTCGGCAACTTCGGTGACGGCGACGGTTTCGGCCGCGGCCGCAAGTTCAGCTCGGAAGATCTGCAACTGATGCTGCTCGTGCTGCTCGCCGAGCGCCCGAGCCACGGCTACGAGCTGATCAAGGCGCTCGACGCGCGCTCGAACGGCTTCTACAGCCCGAGCCCGGGCATGGTCTATCCGGCGCTCACGTATCTGGAAGAACTCGGCTACGTCAGCGTGACGCTCGAAGGCAATCGCAAGCGCTACGAGCTGTCCGACGAAGGCCGCCAGTATCTGGACGCCAATCGCGAACGCGCCGACCTGATCCTCGCCAAGCTCACGCACTTCGGCCGCAAGATGGAAGTCATGCGCCGCGCGCTCGCGGGCGAAGACCCGTCGGACGGCACCGGCTGGGTGCGCGAGCTGATCGACGCGCGCCGTGCGCTCAAGCGCGCGCTGCTGCGCCGCACGGACGTCGCGCCCGACGAGCAGCGCCGCATCGCGGCCATCCTCGCGCGCGCCACTCAGGAAATCGAAGGCGGCAGCAACGGCGGTGGAGAGAACAGCGGCGCCTGATCACCGGCGCAGCGCCCTTCATCCCTCGTCGATCGACCGCCCCAACCACGGAGTCAAAGATGCAGAATCAAAGCAACCTCGAAGTCGTCCGCGTGCGACATCCGCTCAAGTTCCGCCTGCTGCGCGTCGTGCGCGTCGAGGCGCTGTCGTCCGCACTCGTGCGCGTCACGCTCACGGGCGATCTCAGCGACTTCGTGTCGGCGTCGTTCGACGATCACGTGAAGGTGTTCTTCCCGCCCGAGGGCGCGAGCCAGCCGGTTCTGCCGAGTCTCGGCCCGGACGGCATCGTGTTTCCCGAAGGCGTCGAGCGTCCCGCCGCGCGCGATTACACGCCGCGCCGTTTCGACCCCGTCGCCAACGAACTCGACATCGAGTTCGCGCTGCACGAAGCCGGTCCCGCTACGGCGTGGGCGGCGCAGGCGCAGCCCGGCCAGTATCTCGGCGTGGGCGGCCCGCGCGGTTCGATGGTGATCCCCACGGGCTTCGACTGGCACTTGCTGATCGGCGATGAAACCGCGCTGCCCGCGATCCAGCGCCGCCTGAGCGAGCTGCCCGCCGGCGCGCGCGTGGCCGTGGTCGCCGAAGTGGCGAACCGCGCGGCGCGCATCGAGCTGCCGACCGCCGCCGATCTCTACGCGATCTGGTGCTACCGTGAGGAATCCGAATCGGAGAACCCGCTCGTCGACGCAGTCGGCGAAGTCTGGCTGCCGCCCGGCGACGGCTTCGTGTGGGCAGCCGGCGAAGCCTCGGTGATTCGCGCCGTGCGTGCGAAACTGTGCAACGAGCGCGGCGTCGACAAGAAGCGCATTCGCGCGTCGGCGTACTGGCGCCGCGGCGCGCAGGCCGCGCACGAAACGATCGACGATTGATTCAGCGCCGACCCGCGGTCGGCGATCGCTGAAACCCGCACGTACGGCCCCGCCTTTTCGCGGGGCCGTACGTGCTTGAACAAGGTCCCGAATGACCCACACACTCAATCCGCTGCGCGAACGCACGCTGCTCTGGCTGCTGGCGCTCACGCAGTTCACCGTCATCATGGACTTCATGGTGATGATGCCGCTCGGCCCGCAGATCATGCACGCGTTCGCGATCACGCCCGCGATGTTCGCGACGGCCGTGTCGGCGTACTCGCTGTGTTCCGGTTTGTCCGGGCTGTTCGCGGCGACCTATATCGATCGCTTCGACCGGCGTCGTCTGCTGCAGGTCGCCTATGCGCTGTTCGCGCTGTCGAATCTCGCCTGCGCGTTCGCGACCAACTTCCATCTGCTGCTGCTCGCGCGCGCGTTCGCCGGTCTCACGGGCGGCGTTCTCGGCTCGATCGTGATGGCGATCGTCAGCGACGTGATCCCCATCCAGCGCCGCGGCGCCGCGACCGGCGTCATCATGACGGGCTTCTCGATGGCCGCGATCGCGGGCGTGCCGGCGGGCATCGTGCTCGGCGCGCACTTCGGCTGGAGCGCGCCGTTCCTGCTGCTCGTCGCGCTCTCCGCCGTGATCTGGGTCGCGGGCTCGCGCGTGATTCCGCCGCTCACCGAGCACGTCGACCGCGACACGCCGCTCGCCGACATCGTGCCGCGGCTGTGGCAACTGCTCACGCTGCCGCGTCACATGAAGGCGTTCGCGCTCACCTTCACGATGATGTGCGCGCACATGCTGGTGATCCCGTTCATTTCGCCGATGCTGGTCGCCAACTACGGCGTCGCGCCCGAGCAGCTCTCGTGGCTCTACGTGGCGGGCGGCGCGTCGACCTTCCTGACCGCGCGCGCGGTGGGCCGTCTCGCGGATCGTTACGGCAAGCGCCGCGTGTTCCGCATCATGGCGCTCGTGTCGATCGCGCCGGTGCTGTTCGTCACGCATCTGCCGGTGCTGCCGTTCATCGCAATGGTCGGCTTCTTCGCGGTGTTCATGATCGCGCTGTCGAGCCGCATGGTGCCGATGCAGGCGCTGCTCACGACGATTCCCGAGCCCGCGCGGCGCGGCGCGTTCCTGAGCGCGAACAACGCGGTGCAGGCGCTGGGCACGGGCATCGGCGCGTGGGTCGGCGGGCTGCTGCTGCAAAACGGTCCGCATGGGACGATCGTCGGCTTCGGCTACAACGGCTGGCTCGCGGCGGCGCTCGCCGTGGTGGCCGTGCTGTGGGTCGGCCAGGTGCGCGGTTTCGGCGATGAAGCCGCAAATCGCGCTCCGGACGCGGGCGCGGCGGCCAAAGCCTGATCGGGCCTTTTCGACATGCGCGAAGCGCATAAAAAAACGCGCGCCGGACTCGAGGTCCGCCGCGCGTTTTTTACGTCCCGAACAAGGCGCCGATGAAAGCGCCCGCGAACCCGCCCCTCAACCCGCGCGCGTCGTCCGGCGCGCACGCACGGCTTGCGCCAGCGCGTCGAGCACGGGCTCGGTCTGCGCCCAGCTGATGCACGCGTCGGTGATCGACACGCCGCGCTTGAGCGGCACGCCCGGCTGCTGGTCCTGACGCCCTTCTTCCAGATGGCTCTCGATCATCACGCCGACGATGCGCGCATCGCCGCCCTTCAACTGCTCGCCGATATCGCGCGCCACGTCGATCTGACGCTGATGCTGCTTGCTCGAATTCGCGTGCGAGCAGTCGATCATCACCTGCTCGCGCAGCCCCGCCTTCGCGAGCGACGCGCAGCACGCAGCCACCGACGCCGCGTCGTAATTCGGCCCGCTCTTGCCGCCGCGCAGAATCACGTGGCACGCGTCGTTGCCGCGCGTTTCGAAGATCGCGGCCATGCCCATCTTCGTCATGCCCATGAACGCGTGGCTCGCGCTCGCGGCCACGATCGCGTCCGCCGCGACCTGCACGCCGCCATCCGTGCCGTTCTTGAAGCCGATCGGGCACGACAGCCCCGACGCCAGTTGCCGATGGCTCTGGCTCTCGGTCGTGCGCGCGCCGATCGCGCCCCACGCCACCAGATCGGCGATGTATTGCGGGCTCAGCAGATCGAGGAATTCGGTGCCGGTCGGCAGGCCGAGCGCGTTGATGTCGAGTAGCAACTCGCGCGCCTTGCGCAGCCCTTCGTTGATGCGGAAGCTGCCGTCGAGACGCGGATCGTTGATATAGCCCTTCCAGCCCACCGTCGTGCGCGGCTTCTCGAAGTAGACGCGCATCACGATCAGCAGGTCGTCGCTCAGCGTGTCGGCCTTCGCCTTGAGCAGCTTCGCGTACTCGATGGCCTGGTCGTGGTCGTGGATCGAGCACGGCCCGACCACGATCACGAGGCGGTCGTCGCGCTGCGCGAGCACCTCGGCGATCTGCGCGCGGCTCGTTTCGACGAGCGTCTGCGTGTCCTGCGGCACCGGCAGCTCGTCGAGCAGCAGCGCGGGCGAGATGAGCGGACGCACGGCGCCGATGCGCACGTCGTCGATGCGGGTGGTGTCCTGGGTGGCGTCGGCAAAGCCGACTTCCTGGTCGTGCTGCGGGTTGTCGATACGGCTCAAGGTGCTCTCCAGTCTCATGCAACGCCTGCGCTTTTTATGCAGATTTCATGCAGATGATGCGGACGCGGTGCACGCGTCTCGCGGGGGACAAGCCGGGATTATCGCATCTGCCGCACTTTGGCCGTAAACGAAACGAGGCGGCTCGCGGCCGCCTCGTGGTGGATTTGCGTCACAGCGACGCGCGCGCCGGCTCAGTTCGCCGTGCCGCCCATCGGGTAGCCCTTGCCCGCCAGCCGCTTCGCGATGCGCACGAGCGCGAGCCACTGCTGGGCGATCAGGCCTTCGCCGTAGTTCACGTCCTTGCCGTGCGGCGCGGGCAACTGGTCGCGGATGCCCGTGGGTTCCGGCGCCTTGTTCCAGGACGCCGTGCGGAACATCACGTCCCACCACGGAAACAGCACGCCGAAGTTGCAGCCGTAGCGCGTGCCTTCGTGGCCGTAACCGATTGCGTGATGGCGGCGATGGAACGCCGGGCTCACGAGAATGCGCTCCAGCACCCAGCCGTAGTCGAGCCGCGCGTTCACGTGCTGCACGGCCTGCAGGAAGTTGCTCACCGCGATCAACACGACGAACTGCGCGGGCGGCACGCCGATAAACAGCGAAATCGCCGCGAAAAACGCCGCCTGCACGATGTCGTCGAGGAAGTGATTGCGGTCGTCGCACCAGAGCGACATCTGCTGCTGGCTATGGTGCACCGCGTGCAACTCCCACCACACGCCGAAACGATGCTGCCAGCGGTGATACCAGTAGCCCGCGAAATCGAGCACGACCAGATAGACCAGGAACGAGACGTACGGCTTGTCGGTGACGCCGGGCCACAGGCTGTCCACGTCGATGTTCGGAATGTTGTGGATCGCCATCTCGCTCTGCAGATGGTTGAACAGCGGCGTGAGCATGAAGAAGAACGCCATGTTCAGAATGCCGAGCTTCGCGATCCACGTGTACCAGACGTCGGCGCGCAGCGCCTTGCGGTCCTGCCACGATTCGGCCGGGCGCAGCGCTTCAAGCGGACGCAGCAGCACGTAAGTCAGCGCGATTTCGAGCACGCCGACGATCACCCAGTAGAGCGCGTCGTAGGTGTCCTCGTCGTAGCCCATCAGGCCGACCTTGTAGAAGATCGGCTGCACGACGTCGACGTAGACGAGCGTCTGCAGCCACGAAACGAGGTTGTCGGCCTGCGAAAGCAGCGTGTCAAGCATCGGGACTCCCGCTCGTCAATCCGGATTCGGCGCGTAGAACGGCGCGCTGTTGGCGAAATAGATGCCGTGCGGCGAGCGGCCCACGGCGATCGTGTCGATCAGCTTGCGCGTCGTGAGGTCGATGATGCCCACGTGCTTCGCGAAGCGGAACGTAACCCACAGATAGCGTTTGTCGGCGGAAAGTTCCATGTCGTCGGGACCGGGGCGCAGGCCCGTGATGTCGGCGACCTTGGTGAGCGTCGTGTAATCGAGAATGCTGATGGTGCTTTCCACGCGATTCGACACGGCGATGTGCTTGCCGTCGTCGAGATTGCGGAAGTTGTGCGCGCCGCGCCCGGTCTGGATCTTTTTCACCAGCGTGCGGTTGTGCCAGTCCACCACGGCGACGTCGTCCTCGCCCGTCATGCCGACCAGCAGGTACTTGTCGCCGGGCGTCATCCACAGACCCGCGGGCGTGTTGCCGATGTGCAGCTTCCACAGCACGGTTTGCGTCGGCAGGTCGATGGCCGCCACTTCGCCGGTGTCCTGCAGCGTCACGAACGCGGTCTTGTTATCCGACGCGAAGGTGATGTGGCTCGGCGTCTTCGCGAGCGGAATGCGCTTGACGAGCGTGACGTCATGGCCGTTGTAGCTGTAGATGTCCACGCGGTCCAGACGCAGGCCGGCCGTCACGAACCACTTGTGGTCGGGCGAGAAACCGAGCTGGTACGGATCTTCGATCCCTTCGACGCGGCGCTGCACCTTGCCGCTGTGCGGGTCGAGGAACAGCAGGTCGTTCGAAACGGAATCGGCGACGATCAGCGACTGACCGTCGGGCGTGATCATCAGGTGATGCGGTTCCTTGCCGGTCGGCTCGGTGCCCACGACGGTGCGGCTCGCTTCGTCGATCAGCGAAAGCTGCGCCTCGCCGGAGTCGAGCACGATGACCTTGTCGTTCGGATTGACGTTGGCGTCAGCGTGGGCCAGCGCGCTGCACGCGAGACCACCCGCGAGGAGCGCCGCTGCGGCGCGTTTGCGGGTCAGGGAGAAAATCGGGAAATGGGACATTTCGTAAGGGCGTCAGGCCGGGGAATTGCCGGGAAAAGCGGCCGGGAAAAGCGCGCGGGGCCGGTTTATGCTGAGATAGGTGCTGGTGCGCCGCAACGCGGTCGAAAGCCAGATGAAACCTCAACGAAACCGGGCAGCGAATCGCGCGCCGCGGATCATCTGCTTAACGCGTGAGCGATGCATTCCGATGACGTGCGCGGCACATTCTGACGCGCTTTTCTGCTGATTTCCGACAAATTTTGAGCCGCGGCGTGCGCGAGGCGCGTATGTTCCGGCCCCGCAACCGCGACGAGGCGCCCATGCAGCATCGCACCCGCGACGACGACGTGCGCGACGTGCCCGACGGTCTCTCCGCGGGCACGGTGCGCAAGGTACGCGAGGCGCTCGAAGGGCGCCGGCGCGGCGCCGCGCTGCTGCTGCCGCTCGCGGGTCCGGCCGTGATCGTCTCGGTCGCGTACATGGACCCCGGCAACTTCGCGACCAACATCCAGGCGGGCGCGCGCTACGGTTACGCGCTGCTGTGGGTCGTGCTGCTCGCCAACGCGGTCGCGATGCTGTTCCAGGCGTTGTCGGCGAAACTCGGCATCGTCACCGGCCGCAATCTCGCCGAGCTGTGCCGCGAACGCCTGCCCGCGCCGCTCGTCTGGTGCATGTGGATCGTGAGCGAGATCGCCGCCATGGCCACCGATCTCGCCGAATTCCTCGGCGGCGCGATCGGCCTCGCGCTGCTGTTCCATCTGCCGCTGATCGCGGGCATGGCCGTCACGGCGCTCGTCACCTACGGGCTGCTGTTCTTCGAGCGCGCGGGTTTCCGGCCGCTCGAACTCGTGATCGGCGCGCTCGTCGGCCTGATCGGGCTCTGCTATCTGCTCGAACTCTTCATCGTGCCGGTCACGTGGACGGGCGTGCTGCGCGGCACTTTCACGGCGCGCCTGCCCGACGCGCAGGCGGTCACGATCGCGGTCGGCATCGTCGGCGCGACGGTCATGCCGCACGCGCTCTTCCTGCATTCCGGGCTCACCCAGGCGCGCGTGCAGCCGCGCAACGACGCCGAATGCGCGCGTCTGCTGCGCTTTTCGAACGTCGAGGTGGTCATCGCGCTGGCGTTCGCGGGCCTCATCAACATGGCGATGGTGATCATGGCGTCGGCGTCGTTTCATCAAGGTCACGCCGATGTCGCCGAAATCGAGACCGCGTGGCACACGCTCGCGCCGCTCTTCGGCGTGGCCGCGGCGGGCATCTTTCTGGCTTCGTTGATCGCCTCGGGCATTTCGAGCTCGGTGGTCGGCACGCTCGCGGGACAGATGATCATGCAGGGCTTCGTCGGCTTCCAGATTCCGCTCTGGCTGCGCCGGCTCGTGACGATGGCGCCGAGCTTCGCGGTCGTGGGCCTTGGCGTGAACGCCACCGATGCGCTGGTCGCGAGCCAGGTCGTGCTGAGTCTCGCGCTGCCGTTTCCGATGGCCGCGCTGGTGGTGTTCACGTGCCGACGCGACATCATGGGCGCTTACGCGAATCGCGCGTGGGTGGCGTGGCTCGCGGTGCTCGGCGCGCTGGCCGTGCTCGCGCTCAACGCGCTGCTGCTCGTGCAGGCGCTGGGCGTGAGCGTGCCCGGGCTCGGTTGATGCTGCGCTTTGAGACACGCTGTGGGCCACGCTTTGAGCCACGCCGTGAGCCGCGCAATAAAAACCCTGCCCGATGCGGGGCTAAATGCAGCAGACACCGCCGTTCGCGAGCGCGCGCTAACCAACGTTAGCAACGCTTCAGCGCGAAGCGAGCAACGCACGGCACGCGATCCCATCGATTCGCGATCGATTCGCGCAAGATGGCGCGTGGACGTGCGCGAACCGTTCATCGGCCCGTTCGCGTCGGCAGAGACGAAACGAAGTGAATCGGCGTGATGCGTGCAAACTCGCTCAAAACCATGCACCATTACCGTTTTCAACGCTCCGGCCCCCGCGCCGGCTGCACACTTCGCAACCTAGCGCCACACATCGCCACAAGCGAGCGACCTGCCATGACGAATCAGCCTGCCCAAGCCGCGCCCGAACAGCCCGTCGACATGATCATCTTCGGCGGCGGAGGCGACCTGGCCGCGCGCAAACTGCTCCCCGCGCTCTACATGGCGCACCTGCACGGCAACCTGCCCGCCGAGACGCGCATCATCGCCGTCGGCCGCAAGAACTGGACCATCGACGACTATCGCAAGTTCATGGAAGAGCAGTCGCGTCCGTTCATCGACGCCAAGGCCTTCGACCCGCAAGCGTGGGACCGTTATCTGAGCCTGTTCCAGTACGTGATCATCGACGTGAACGATCCCGCCGATTACGCGCATCTGAAGCAGGCGTCGCGCGAGCACGCGCTGCGCGTGTTCTATCTTTCGACGTCGCCCGAACTCTTCACGACGATCTGCGACAACCTGTCGGCCGGCGGTCTGCTCGACAGCCAGTCGCGCGTCGTGCTCGAAAAACCGCTCGGCCACGACCTCGCTTCGGCGCAGGAGATCAACGAGTCGGTGGGCCGTCACTTCGCGGAATCGCAGATCTACCGCATCGACCATTATCTCGGCAAGGAAACGGTGCAGAACCTGATGGTGCTGCGCTTCGGCAATCCGATCTTCGGACCGCTGTGGCAAGCGCCGTATATCCGCAGCGTGCAGATCACGGTGGCGGAAACCGTGGGCGTGGGCAGCCGCGCGGGCTTCTACGATCACACGGGCGCGCTGCGCGACATGGTGCAGAACCACCTGCTGCAACTGCTGTGCATCGTGGCGATGGAGCCGCCCGTTTCGCTCGATCCGGACGCGGTGCGCGACGAAAAGCTCAAGGTGCTGCGCTCGCTGCGCCCGATGTCGCTCGCCGATATCGCGCGTGACACGGTGCGCGGCCAGTACGCGGCGGGCGCCGTCGACGGCCAGCCCGTGAAGGGCTATCTGGAAGAAGACAACGTGCCGGCCGACAGCAAGGCCGAAACCTTCGTGGCGATCCGCGCGCACATCAACAACTGGCGCTGGGCCAACGTGCCGTTCTTCCTGCGCACGGGCAAGCGCCTGCAAAAGCGCCAGTCGGAAATCGTGATCGAATTCGCGGACCTGCCGTTCTCGATCTTCCCGAGCGGCCCGCGCAATTACGGCAATCGTCTCGTGATCCAGTTGCAGCCGGAAGAATCGATCCAGTTGCAGATGCTCGCGAAGGAACCGGGCAGCGGCATGAACATGCTGCCGGTGAATCTGAATCTGGATTTGCAGCAGGCGATTCCGGAGCGCCGCGCGGAAGCGTACGAGCGTCTGCTGATCGACGTGATTCGCGGCCGTCTCACGCACTTCATGCGTCGCGACGAACTCGAAGCCGCATGGACGTGGGTCGAGCCGATTCTCGACGGCTGGAAGGAACTGAACGACCGACCGCGCACGTACACGGCGGGCACGTTTGGACCAGCGGCTTCGTCGGCGCTGCTCGCGCGCGAAAACATGTCGTGGGCCGAAGAGGCTTGATGACCTCGCTTTGAGATTCGAGGCATGAAAAAACGCCGCGCTTCATGCGCGGCGTTTTTGTTGGTATTTGCCGATGTATCCGCTCTCGCGGCGATACATTCAACGCGGCAACGCTGGCAACGCAAACAACGATTCGCGCGGACGATCAGCGCCGATCGTCGCCCGGCGACGCGTTCTCCGCGCCCGCGCGCTCGGGATGAAACAGATCGAGACCGGCGAACACCACCACGCCGCTCAGCGCCATCATCGGCACCGAATGGCGGCCCAGAAAGAGAATCAACGCGGCCAGCCACGTCGAAATACAAAAAGCGCCGATGCGCCGCATGATGCCACTCCATTCACTACCCGCGCCGTTCGCCCTGAATCGAGGGAACGCGCGCGTGCTGCAGTTTCCTGCCGTTGTCTGCGCTTATCTGTTGATCGATGGCGGCTAGCCGAGCGTCGCGCGTGCCGTGCGCAAACGGCTCACTGTGTCGACGAACGCCTCGCCGCCCAGCGTGCGCTTGATGCGCCCCGTGACCGTTGCGCTCGCGTGATGCAGCGCCTCGCGAATGGCCTGCGCCTGCGCCGTGGGCACGATGGCCACTTCACGCTGATCGCCTTCGGTGCGCTGGCGCTCGACATAGCCGCGCGCCTCCAGACCGTCGATGACGCGCGTGGCCGTGGGCCGTGCGATCGAGAGCATGTCCGAAAGCTCATGCTGCAGAGAGCCCGGCCGTTCCAGCACCGCGCGCAGCATGAAACCCTGAGGCGGCGTGAGGCCGAAAGGCTCGAAAGCTTCGGACCACTCGCGTTCGAGGCGACGGGCCAACGCCGACGTGTTGAAGTAAAGACACTGATCGAACATGGCCACAGGATAACCGTTTGTCGTTAGCCATGCAATCAATCGCATGCGATCCGGGCCTTTTTTAAGGCACTTTCGAATTCGTCCGATGCAAGTTTGCGCGGACTCCAGCGTGCTCAATCCGCGAAGGAAAGCGCGCGCGAATGCGCCTTCGCGACCTGCTGCAACGCGCGCCGCAACGCACTGTGACGGCGCAACAACTCTTCCATCACCGCGATCGACACCGTGCCCGCCGCGCCTTCGCCGAGCAGTTGCGCCTTGAGCGCGCCATATGCGCCCTCCATCGACTGCGAGAGATTTTCGATCAGCGCACTGTCCTCGCCCGGCGATCGCGGACGACTTTCGGTGTCCTGACCGGCGTGATCGACGGCCTCGATCGCGTCGAGCAGCGCGAGCGAACGGCGCTCGAACTGCGCGTAACTCGTGGCGACGCCCGCGTCGGGCAGCACGTTCGCGAGCGCCGCGGCCTGCATGGCCTGCTCCGCCGCGCTTTCGTGATAACGCAGCTCGCGCAGCGACTCGGCGAGCGCCGCCGCCGTGGCCGGCACCATCTCCTGCCGATTCATTCGCTGTACGAACTTCTGCGCTGTGTTGAACAGCCGCGAGGTCGCGCTCTGCTCATGCGCGAGCGCGTGAGCGTCGGCGCCCGCGAGCGTCATGCGCACCATGCGCCGCACGATCGCGCCGATGCGCTTGACTTCGTGGCGCAATGCGTCGGCGGCGAGTTCGGGCACGACGGCCACGGTGTCGTCGAGAAATTGCGGGGCGCCCTCGTCGCCCTCGCGCGCGCGAAAACGGCTCTGCAGCCAGCGCGTGAGCCGCCCCGCCAGCGGCACCATGATGACGAGGCCCAGCACGTTAAACGCCGTGTGAAAGAGCGCGAGCGCGATGGCCGGATCGTGCGGCAAATGCAGCCAGTCGCCCACGCGCACGATGAAGCCGATCATCCACGGCAGCAGCGCGGTGGCGACGAGCCCCGTGACCACGTTGAAGATCACCTGCGCGACCGCCGCGCGCCGCGCGTTGGGCGTCGCGCCCACGGCCGCCAGCAGCGCGGTGGCCGTAGTGCCGATGTTCGCGCCGATGATCACGGCCGCGCCGCCCTGCGTGCTCAGCATGCCGCCTTGCGCGGCCGCGAGCGTGATGGTCATGGTCGCCGACGACGACTGCACAAGCAACGTGATGACGAGGCCCGCGAACACCTGCATCAGCACCTCGACGAGCCCTTCGCCCTGCGGCAACCGGTACTGCGCGACGAGGCCGGTGAACGCGCCCTGCAGCGTGGCGATGCCGATAAACAGAATGCCGAAGCCCGCCAGCGCATCGCCGAGCGCGCCGCGCCGCTGCCCCACGCCCGTCAGCCGCAGCGCGATGCCGATGCCGACGAGCGGCAGCGCGAGCGCGTCGATCTTCATCTTCAGGCCGAGCAGCGAGACGATCCAGCCGGTGGTCGTCATGCCGAGATTGGCGCCGAACAGCACCCAGAGCGCGCCGCCGAGATCGAGCAGGCCCGCGTTCACGAAGCCGATCACCGCGACCGTCACCGCGCTCGACGACTGCACCAGCGCCGTGACCAGCACGCCCGACGCGAGGCCCGCCGCGGGCGTGCGCGTCGCGCGGCTCAGGATCACTTCGAGCGCCGGCCCGGCCGCGAGCTTCAGGCCGTTGGTCATCATCGTGATGCCGAGCAGAAACAGGCCGATGCCGCCGATCAGCACGCCCAGCGATTCGACGAGGCCGCTCATGCGCGCGCGCCTGCGCGCCCGCGCGATCCGGTATCGAACATGAGGCAACGCATAAGAGCCTTTGCGCTTTGCACGGAATGGACCGGCTCATGGTACGCGACCCGCTTCGAGCATGACCGCAAAGTGAACGGTCATGCGCATGCCACACCTGCGTTCCGGTTATCGCCCCATAAAAAACGAACGACCGGACGAATTTCTCCGCAATCCGTTATGATGCAGAGGATTCGACATCGCCCGCCTGCTTGACACAACACACACGGAGACATCGATGCAGATGCGTTGTTATTGCGTGACCGGTCACGGTCAACCGCTCGAACTCGTCCAGCGCGACACGCCGCAACCCAAAGGCACGGAAGTGCTCGTGCGCGTGAAGGCCGCCGGTCTGTGCCATTCCGACCTGCATATCTGGGAGGGCTACTACGACCTCGGCGGCGGCAAGAAGCTGTCGCTCGCCGATCGCGGCATCAAGCTGCCGCTCACGCTCAGCCATGAAATCTGCGGGGAAATCGTCGCGGCCGGCCCCGATGCCGGCGACGTGAAAACCGGCACGGTGGCCGTGGTGCATCCGTGGATCGGCTGCGGCGTCTGCGCGGTCTGCCAGCGCGGCGAGGAAAATATCTGCACGAAGCCGCAATCGCTCGGCGTGATGCGCGACGGCGGTTTCGCCGACTACGTAATCGTGCCGCATCCGCGCTATCTGGTCGATCTCGGCGGCCTCGATCCGGTGAAGGCCGCGCCGCTCGCCTGCGCGGGCGTGACCACGTATTCGGCGGTGAAGAAGTTCGGCGAGCGCATTCACGACGACGCGGTCGTGATCATCGGCGCGGGCGGGCTCGGCATGATGGCGATCGAAGTGCTCAAGGCGCTCGGCGCGAAAGGCGCGATTGTCGTCGACGTGGACGCCGCCAAGCGCGAAGCCGCGCTCAAGGCGGGCGCGCTGGCCGCCATCGACGCGCGTGCGCCCGACGCGGCGAAGCAGATCATCGAAGCCACGGGCGGCGGCGCGCGCGCCGTGCTCGATCTCGTCGGCGCGACGCCCACGGTGAAGCTCGCGCTCGATTCGTGCGCGCGCGGCGGCCATGTGGTGGTGGTCGGCCTGATGGGCGGCGACATCACGCTCTCGCTGCCGATCATTCCGATGCGCCCGCTCAAGATCGAAGGCAGCTATGTGGGCACGCTGCCCGAATTGCGCGAACTCGTCACGCTCATGCGCGACGGCAAGATGCAGCCTTCGGCGGTGTCGCCGCGTCCGCTCGGCGAAGTGAACGACGCGCTCGAAGCGCTCGCGCACGGCAAGGTGGTGGGCCGTCAGGTGCTGGTGCCTTAAACGGTGTCTTAAGGCGTCTGCATTTCGATCGACGATAAAAAAGGCGAGCGCAACACGCTCGCCTTTTTTCACATCACGCCAATTACTTCGGATGCCTGATCAACGCGCCGCGTCGCCCATGCGGTATTCGTGGCTCGCTTCGTCGAGCTGCTGCTTGAGCGCGGGGTCGAGCACGAGATCGGCGGCGGCAATCGACGCATCCAGTTGCTCGGGCCGGCTCGCGCCGATCAGCGCCGACGTCACCTGCGGATTCGCCAGCACCCACGCGACGGACGCCGTCGTGAGCGACTGGCCGCCCTGCTCCACGATCGCGCGCAGTTTCTCGATGCTCGCGAACTCGCGCTCGTGCCAGTAGCGGTCCTGATACATCGACCCGGCCACGCCGACGCTCTGCGTGAAGCGGCCTTCGGACGGCGCACTGCCCTGCTGGTACTTGCCGGTCAGCAGCCCGCCCGCCAGCGGGTTGTACGGAATCACCGCGAGCCCTTCTTCGTTCGCGAGCGGCAGCAGTTCGCGCTCGATCTGGCGGAACAGCAGGTTGTAGCGCGGCTGCACCGACACGAAGCGCGCGCAGCGCAGGAAATCGGCGCGGCCGAGCGCGCGCGCGAGGCGATACGCCAGAAAATTCGACACGCCGATGTAGCGCGCCTTGCCCGAACGCACGATCGTGTCGAGCGCTTCGATCGTTTCGTCGAGCGGCGTGTTCGCGTCGTCGGAGTGGAGCTGGTAGAGATCGACGTAATCGGTGCCGAGGCGGCGCAGCGAGGCGTCGATGGCATCGAGCAGATGCTTGCGCGACGCGCCCTGATCCCACGGCGACGGCCCGACCTTGCCGACCGCCTTGGTCGCGAGGATGAAGCGCTCGCGGCGTCCCTTCTCCGCGTTGAGCCAGCGCCCGACGATCTCCTCGGTGCGGCCCGCGCGCGATTCGCCGCCGCCGAGCGGGTAGACGTCGGCGGTGTCGATGAAATTGATGCCCGCGTCGGCGGCCTTGTCGAGAATGCGGCGGGACACGTCCTCTTCGGTCTGCAAACCGAAGGTCATGGTCCCGAGGCAAAGACGCGAAACGGTGAGGCCGGTCTGGCCGAAACGGCGGTATTGCATCGATGTCTCCTGTGGAAGCGGCGCGCAAGCGGCAAATGTCCGCGCGATCCCGAAGAGCATAGCGCGCCTTTGCAGCGGACGCTGAACACGTCCTCGACGCCTTACGAACCTGCAAGCGACCTTGCCGGATTTTTCCATTCCTTCCCAGGCTTTCGCAATGAAGGTCCGATCGCCCGAAAAACCGCAGTCTGTGCGCTCTTATCGCCACGTTGCGCGAGCCGCACATGGCTTAAGCTCATACGGTCCTTTATTTCGCCCAGCACCACCGTGACCACGACGACGACCGCCGCGCCTCTTCGCCCCGATTGCCTGCAAGAGGCGAGCGCCCTGTGCGCGCAAGGCCGTTTCGCGGATGCCTTTGCCGTGATCGGGCCCTTCGTCGGCTCGCAGCCGTCCGCCGACGACGCCGCGCGCGTCGACGTGCTCAATTTCGCCGCGCTCTGCGCGATGGGATCGGGCCAGGCCAACGCCGCCGAAGCGCTCTGGCAGCGCTGTATCGACGCACAGCCGCAACACGTCGAGGCCTACAACGGGCTCGCCGCGATGCTCACGGCGCTCGGCAAGCTGCCCGCCGCGGAAGCGGTCTGGCGCAAGCTGCTCGTGCTGACGCCCGCGCACGCCGACGCCTGGAGCAATCTCGGCACCGTGCTGCATCGGCTCGGACGCCAGCCGGAAGCCGAAGAGGCCTACCGCGCGGCGCTCGCGCACAACCCCGCGCACGCCGACGCGCATTACAACCTCGGCCTCGCGCTGCACACGACGGGACGTCTCGACGAAGCCGAAGCAGCCTATCGCGCGGCGGTGGCGGCCAATCCGCAAGGCGCGCGCGCGCATAACAATCTCGGCAATCTGCTGCGCGAGTGCGGACGTCTCGCCGATGCCGAAGAAGCGTTTCGCCAAGCGCTGCTCGTGCAGCCGCAGTATCCCGAGGCGCTCAACAACTACGGCGCGCTGCTCAAGACGCTCGGCCGACTCGGCGAAGCGGAAATGGTCTGCCGCCGCGCGGTCCAGATTCGTCCCGATTACGTCGAGGCGGTCATCAACCTCGGCTGCGTGCTCGTCGACCTCAAGCGTCTGCCCGACGCCGAACAACTGTTCCGGCAAGCGCTCACGCTGCGCCCCGATCACGCGGAGGCGCACTACAACCTCGGCGTCGTGCTGCGGCAACTCGAACGCTATCCGGAAGCAGAAACCGCCTATCGCCATGCGCTGCGCCTCGCGCCCACGCACACGGAAACGCTCAACAATCTTGGCGGCGTGCTCGTCGCGCTCGACCGGCTGCAGGAAGCGCTCGCGATCTTCCAGGAAGCGCTCACCTGCAATCCCGACTTCGCGCTCACGCATTTCAATCTCGGCAGCACGCACAAGGAACTCGGCGCGCTCGACGAAGCGGAAGCGGCCTATCGCCGCGCGTTCGAACTGAATCCCGCGTATGGCGACGCGCAGTTCCGCCTCGCCACGCTGCTCATCGCGATGGGGCGTTACGAGGAAGGCTGGCGCCTCTACGAACGACGCTACGACAACACGGGATTCGTGCACTATCACTCGCGCGACATGCTCGACTGCCTGCACTGGCAAGGCGAGCCGATCGCGGGCAAGACGCTGCTGCTGTGGCAGGAAGACGGACTCGGCGACATGCTGCAGTTCGCGCGTTACGCGCGTCTGCTGAAGGCGCAAGGCGCGGCGCACGTGACGTTCGCGTGCGTGAACACGCTGCATCGCGTGCTCGCGGGCGTGGAAGGCATCGACATGGTGATCGATCATCCCGAGGCCGTTTCGCGCGCGTCGCAGTTCGACTATTGGGTCAGCCCGCTGAGCTTGCCGATGCATCTGGGCACGACGCTGGAGACCACGCCTGCGCCCACGCATTTCCCGCCCAACGCAGCGCTTCTCGAACACTGGGCCACGCGCCTCGACACGCTGGCGCCGGGCACGCGCGTGGGTCTCGTGTGGCGCGGCAACCCGAAGCACCACAACGATCACCATCGCTCGATTCCGTCGCTGGCCGCGCTCGCGCCGCTCTGGCGCGTGCCGGGTCTGCGCTTCGTGAGCCTGCAAAAAGGCGCGGGCGAAGACGAAGCGCTGCGCGCGCCGCAGCATCAGCCGATTCTGCCGCTGGGCAGCGAAGTCACGGATTTCGTCGATACGGCTGCGATCATCGCGCAGCTCGATCTCGTGATCTGCGTGGATACGTCGACGGCGCATCTGGCCGCCTCGCTCGGCAAGCCGTGCTGGATCATGCTGCCGCGTCGCGATCTGGACTGGCGCTGGCTGTACGAGCGTGAGGATTCGCCGTGGTATCCGCAGAACGTGCGGCTGTTCCGGCAAGGCAATTACGAAACGTGGGGCGCGGTCATCGAGCGGGTGCGCGAAGCCTGCGCGCTGGCGTTCGCCGGTCAGGTCGAAGCAGAAGCGGCGAAATAAACGATCAAAGCGAGCCGATCGCAAAGCGCGGACGACGGTCCGCGCTAGTCCCAGAAGTTGCGGAACGCGACGGCGACGATCACCGGCACGCACATCACGAGCGGGATCGCGAAGTACGGAATTTCCATATCGACGATCCAGCTGCGGATCAGCCAGCCCACGCCGATTGCCAGCGTGAGCACGCCGACGAGCGCGGTCAGCGTATTGAGCAGCCAGGTCGGCGGACGCTTGCGCCTGGGTTCCTGCGCGGAAGACGGTTTCATCGGGCTAGAGAGAGCGGAGCGTCCCGACGGGACGCCGATTCACTTATTTTACTCTCGATGGATCGCCGCAACGGAAGCGGAAAGCGATGCGCACGAAAGCGGGCATTACGGGCGTAATGTGCGGACGCAATAAGCGGACGTAATACCCGCAAGGGAAGCGCGGAACGGAAAGCACCGCATGCAAAACCGGCGCTACAAAAGAAAAAGCCCACCTAGGTTGGCGGGCTGAATCCATATCAGGAGGAGACATGGAGGAGACAGGTCAACTATAGGGGTTTTCCCCTAAACTTTGCAAGCGTTTTTTTGGGCATTTCAATAACTTTCTGCAGATTCAGCTTTCGTTTAATTCAGACGTTATTTAACGTCTTTGTCATGAGCGTGCATTACGTCCCACGTAATCGCCACGCCGCCGCCCGCGCCCTATCCTCGTTCGCATCGCCTCAATCAATGCACAACTGAGCGCACCCCGCGAGGATCGCCATGACCGCTTACGCCATTGCCCATCTGCACCGCTGCGAAGTTTGCGCGGAGATCGTCGAATATCTGGAGAAGATCGACGCCACGCTCGCGCCGTTCGGCGGCCGCTTCCTTATTCACGGCGGACGCGTCGAGCGGCTCGAAGGCGCATTCAAGGGCGACCTCATCATGATCGAATTCGACGATCGCGAGCATGCGCGCGCCTGGTATCGCTCGCCGGCCTATCAGGCGATCCTGCCGTTGCGCACGCAACACGCGAGCGGCGACGTGCTGCTGATCGATCAGGTCGCACAGCCGCATCGCGCCACCGACGTGCTGGCGAAACGCGGATAACCACGCATAGCCTGCATCACGCGCCGCGCCGCATAAAACCCAAATGTTGTGCAAATGCGACTCGATGGACCGCGCAATCCGCCATATCGGCGTGCAATACCCGGCGCAAGTATTGACGGTGCATGACTTGCGCCGATTTATTTCAATTTTTTGAATCTATTCTTCCAGTTTACGGAAGAGTCCTTGCGGACTGTCCGTCACCTTTCATCAAAGCTCGCTTCCTATACTCGCTCCCGTCTCAACCCGGCGTTTCTACAGGACTGGAGTCTCACAGTGAAAAAAATCTCTATCGCCGCCGCGTGCGTTACCGCATTCGCCGCAGCGTCCGCCCACGCTCAAAGCTCGGTTACCCTTTACGGCCTCGTCGATGCCGGCATCGCCTACACGAACAATGTCGGCGGCAGCGGCCGCGTGGCGCTCGCGAGCGGCAACATCAGCGGCAGCCGCTTCGGCCTCAAGGGCGCCGAAGATCTCGGCAGCGGTCTGAAGGCGATCTTCCTGCTCGAAAACGGCTTCAGCGTCAACAACGGCCAGCTCGGCCAGAACAGCCGCATGTTCGGCCGCCAGGCGTATGTCGGCTTGAGCAGCAACACGTTCGGTACGCTCACGATGGGCCGCCAGTACGACGACGTCGTCGACTTCGTTTCGCCGCTCTCGGCCACGGCCGGCACGTTCGGCGACTCGGGCTTCGCGCACCCGTACGACAACGACAATCTCCAGCACAGCGTCCGCTTCAACAACTCGGTCAAGTACACGAGCCTGAACTACGGCGGCTTCAAGTTCGGCGGCATGTACGCGTTCAGCAACAGCACCGACTTCGCCGTGAGCCGCGCATACAGCGCCGCCGCGAGCTACAGCTTCGGTTCGTTGACGGCCGCCGCGGGCTACCTGCAGACCAACGGTTCGGGCGCGAAGACGGTGTCGGGCACGACCAGCTCGTTCACGAACACGGCCGGCGCGGTCGATCAGGCCGAAGTCAAGGGCAGCCTCACGTCCGACGTGCAGCGCACCGTGGCCGCCGGCCTGAACTACGGTTTCGGCCCGGCCGTCGTGGGCTTCGTGTACTCGCACAGCCAGTATCAAGGCACCAGCGCGTTCGGCCTGAGCAACGGCTCGGTGCGCTTCGACAACTACGAAGTCAACGGCATGTACAACTTCACGCCCGCCTTCAAGGCCGGTCTGTCGTACGCGTACACCGACGCGCATCTGAGCGGCGCAACCTCGTATGGCGCCGATCCGAAGTGGAGCCAGGTGAACGCGATCGCACGCTACTCGCTGTCCAAGCGCACGGAGCTGTACGCCGAAGCGATGTTCCAGCACGCCACGGGCAACAAGAACGTCGCGGTGATGTACAACGCGGGCGGCTCGTCGTCGACGGGCAATCAGGTGATGGGCGCGGTCGGCATGCTGACGCGCTTCTAAAGCGCGCTGATTCGCGCAATCCATTTAGCGCAATCCGATTCGCGCGAATCGGCGATACGAAAAGCCCGTCTCCGGACGGGCTTTTTTTCGTCCTGCGTTTTGCATCCGGTGCAATACAACCACTCGAAAGTATCGAGAAAGTTTTGTCGGCGATTAGAAAGAATTAACTCGCACAGCTTTCAACTTTTACGCATTTCGCATTCGCTCAATAACGTTTGCAAAAGAAAATTCATCGCGCGCAAACGTTTTCACCCGTTTCACAATTCTTTCTTCTCCTTACCGGAAACTGTGCGCCGATCCATTCTCGGGAGTGCAAGCGCACATGACTCGACGCTCTTTCGCCGTCACCCCGGCGACCGCGATTTCCGTTGTGCTCGCAACCATGGCGCTCGCTGCGTGCGGGCCGGGCGATAACGCGTCGTCATCGGCACCGCAGCAGAGCGCGCCGAATCTCACCGCGAATACCACGGATACCGCTGCAGCCACGGCCGCTTACGCCAACGCGGGCAATACCGCCAACGCCGCCAGCGACACGCTCGCCGCCGCGCCCGCCAGTTACGCGAGCGATCCCGTGCAAAGCGCGCAGGCGAGTCTCGCGGCGGACAGCGAGCAGATCGCGCCCGTCATGAGCTACGCGCCCGGCGACGAGCCGCCGCAAACGAACAGCACCACCGCCGGCAACGATTCCCGCAGCACCGTAACGACGAGCCAGTAATACACCGTTGTGTGCTTATGCACACCTAATTCCATCCGCAAGCAGAAAGGTGAACAACAATGACGTCAACCAGCCGTCGCCGTTTCCTGCAAACCGTCGCTTCATCGGGCGCAGCCGCCGCCGCGATGACCGTGCTTCCCGAATCGATCCGTAACGCGCTCGCGATCCCCGCGTTCTCGCGCACGGGTTCGATCCGCGACGTCGAGCACATCGTCGTGTTCATGCAGGAGAACCGCTCGTTCGACCACTACTTCGGCCATCTGCGCGGCGTGCGCGGCTATAACGACCGCCTGCCGATTCCGCTGCCGGGCGGCCAGCCGGTCTGGTATCAGCCGTCGAAGGAAGACGCCACGAAGCCGGTGCTGCCGTTCCACCTCAACACGCAGACCACCAGCGCGCAATGCGTGGGCGACCTCGATCACTCGTGGTATCCGACGCAATACGCGATCAACAACGGTCGGCACAATCAGTGGCCGCAGTACAAGACCGACATGACGATGGGCTATTACATGCGCGCGGACATTCCGTTCCACTACGCGCTGGCCGATGCGTTCACTGTCTGCGATAACTACTTCTGCTCGCTGCCCGGCCCGACGCACCCGAACCGTTCCTATCTAATGACCGGCATGGTCGATCCGACCGGCACGATGGGCGGCCCGCTGCTCGACAACAACGATTACGTGGACGGCGACGTGCCGCCCGCGTATCAACTGCTGTCGTGGACGACCTATCCCGAGCGCCTGCAGGCCGCCGGCGTTTCGTGGCAGATCTATCAGCAAGGCACGAACGGCAGCGATCCGCTGAACGGCAATTACGGCACCAACATCCTGCAGAACTTCACGAACTTCATCAACGCGCAACCGGGCTCGGCGCTCTATCAGCGCGCGCAGACCGCGCGCACGATCGCCGATCTCAAGCAGGACGTGCTCGCGAACCAGTTGCCGCAAGTGTCGTGGCTGCTGCCGCCCGCCGCGTTCTCGGAGCATCCGAAATACACGCCCGCCTACGGCGCGGAATACACCTCGCAGATTCTCGACGCGCTGACCTCGAATCCCGAAGTGTGGAGCAAGACCGTCCTCTTCATCATGTACGACGAGAACGACGGCTTCTTCGATCACGTCGTGCCGCCGCAGCCGCCCACGACCTCGTCGCAGGGCAAGTCGACGGTCAGCGTCGAAGGCGAAATCCATAACGTCGTCAATCCGGCGCGCGGCGGCTCGTACACCGCCGACGGCCTGCCCTACGGGCTCGGACCGCGCGTGCCGATGACCATCGTCTCGCCGTGGAGCAAGGGCGGCTTCGTCTGCTCGCAGGTGTTCGATCACACCTCGGTGATCCGCTTCATCGAAGAACGCTTCGGCGTGCAGGAGCCGAACATCACGGCATGGCGTCGCGCGGTTTGCGGCGACCTCACCACGGCGTTCGATTTCCGCACGCCCGATGCGTCGATGCCCGCGCTGCCCGACACCAGCAACTACATGTCGATGGCCGACAACCAGTGCTCGGCCAACGCCGCGCCCACGGTGCCCGCCACGCCTGGCCCGATCGATGCGCAGGAACCCGGCGTGCGTTACGCGCGTGCGCTGCCCTACGAGCTGCACGTGAACGCACACGTCGATCCGACGAAGAACGCGCTCTCGATCACGTTCGCGAACAAGGGCCGCCAGGGCGCGCACTTCTACGTGTACGGCACGAACCGCACGGACGGTCCGTGGCGCTACACGGTGGAAGCGGGCAAGTCGATCGACGACACCTGGGATCTGAGCGCGACCAACGGCGTCTACGCGTTCGAAGTGCACGGTCCGAACGGCTTCGTGCGCCGTTTCTCGGGCACGGTCGCGGCCACGCAAACGTCACAGCAAGGCAAGCACGGCGGCACGCCGCAACCCGAAGTCACGGCGCAATACGACGTGGCCAACGGCAACCTGTTCCTCAAGTTCACGAACACGGGCGGCGGCCTCGCGCGCCTCACGGTCACCGACAACGCCTACGGCGCGCGCGAGCGCCTGATCGTGGTGCCCGCGGGCGCGCGCATCGAGGAACCGTGGGTGCTGGCGTCGAGCCATCACTGGTATGACCTCACGGTCACGAATCGCGACGACACCAGCTTCGCGCGCCGCTACGCCGGTCACGTCGAAACCGGCAAGCCGAGCATCAGCGATCCGGCCGCCGTCGCACCGATCACGCAGATCAGCTAAACCCCCGCCTCGCAGCGGGCGCTCACCCGCCCGCTTCTCAACTCCGCTCCGCTCTCCTTGCACGGCGCCGTCGGGCGCCGTGTGCTTTGGCGCATCCGCCGCCATCGATCCCCGCATTGCGCGCCGCGTGCAGCCGTCATGTGCACAAAAGCGCAGCCCAGGCAAGTCGCTCCCGCCCGATTCAACACCTTTCAGACACCTTTATGCATTTTGTTGTAGATGCGAATCATTTCTATTACGATCTGGCCGACTCTTTCACTGCACTTTCATCGCCCTTGCATGCGATGACACGCGTACATCGTCCAGCCGGGGGCGCCCGGTCATCCGACTCATCAGAATAATATGAAGAATACTGCTGCCGCGCGCCGATCCGGCCCTGCCTTCGCCTCCCGACCCGTCATGGGCGCACGCACCTCGCTGAGCGCCGCGCTGCTCGTCAGCGCGGGCGTGACGCTCTCCACGCTGTCGACGGCCGGCTGGGCCCAGGCGATCGCGCAAACGGAGACCAACCCGGCAACCCAAAGCGATAACACCGGCGACGCGGCACCCAGTGCCGCCGCCGACGGCAAGGCGCTGCCCACCGTCAAGGTGAACGCCGCGCGCGACAGCGAAACGGCCTCGCCCAAGCGCGTGACGGCCGGCGCGCTCGGCAATCGCCGCCAGGTGGACACGCCGTTCTCGACCGATGTGGTGACGACGGAACGCGGCAAGGATCTGCTCGCCAACACGGCCAACGATCTCTTCAAATACGATCCGGCGGTGACCGTCGTCGGCGACAACACGACCGGCGAGAATTCCGCCTTCGCGATTCGCGGCCTCGCGGTCGACATGCTCAACGGCGTGAAAGTCGACGGCCAGAATTTCCCTTCCTGGGACACCGAACTATCGCTCGAACAGTTCGAGCAGGTGGAAGTGCTCAAGGGGCTTTCGGGCTTCATGTACGGCTTCAGCACGCCCGGCGGCATCGTCAATTACGTGCTCAAGCGCCCCACCGACGATCCGTACCGCAGCTTCTCGATCGGCTATCAATCGGCGGGCGTGTTCAGCGAGAAGATCGATCTGGGCGGGCGTTTCGGCAACGACAAGCGCTTCGGTTATCGCCTGAATCTCGTCAACGAAGACGGCAACACCGCCGAAGCGAACGGCCACGTGCGCCGCCAGGTGGCGTCGCTCGCGCTCGACTTCCGCATCACGCCCGATCTCACGTGGACGGCCGACGCGTTCTACCAGAAGCGCAAGACCAACGGCACGCTGTTCGGCATCTACGTGGGCAGCGGCCTCGGCATTCCCGATGCGGGCAAGGTCACGCGCGATCTCACGCAGCCGCAGAACTTCTACGAAACCGAGATCGCTTCGTTCGGCACGGGCCTCGACTACCGGATTTCCGACACGTGGCGCGCGAGCCTGAAATACCGCTTCGCGAAGGAAAACCGCACCAACTCGGACAGCCTGCTCTACGTCTACAACGCGGCGGGCGATTATCAGAACACGCTGTATGCAGCGTTGACGCGTTATTTCTATCAGAACGTCGACGCGATGGTGCAAGGCAAGTTCAACACGGGACCGTTCAAGCACGACGTGGTGATCGGCGCGAGCTACCAGACCCAGCAAAGCGAATACGACGACAGCGAAGGCTGGAACGATGGCTATAGCCTCGGCACCGGCAATCTGTACCAGAGCACGCTGCTCACGAACGACGCGGTGCACATCGGCGAAAATCTGTTCCGCCACGAACGCACCACGCAGACCGCGCTCTACGCGAGCGACACGGTGCAGATCACGCCGCGTCTTTCGGCGCTGCTCGGCCTGCGTTATACGCAGTTCCGCGACCGCGTCTATAACGTCGATCAGTCGGTGCAGGCCGATTACAGCGCGAATCCGGTCACGCCCACCGGCGCGCTGATGTTCAAGCTCGATCCCGACACCACGGTCTATGCGAGCTACGTGGAAGCGCTGCAGCAAGGCGGCGCGTCGAGCAACACGAACGTGAACTATCCGCAGACCTTTGGGCCGCTCAAGAGCAAGCAATACGAAGTGGGCCTCAAGGCCGATCATCGCAACTGGGGCGCGAATCTCGCGCTGTTCCGCATCGATCAGGGTTACGAGTACACCAACTCGGCGAACGTCTTCACGCAGAGCGGCACGAAGCGTTATCAGGGCATCGACGCGAGCGGCTGGCTGCAGCTCGCCGCCGACTGGCGTCTGATGGGCGGCGTGATGTGGCTGAACGCGAAGGCCGTCGACGTCGACGATGCAAGCGTGGACGGCAAGCGCATCTATGGCGCGCCGCGCTTCACGGTCACCGGCCGCGTGGAATACAACCCGTCGTATCTGCGCGCGCTGACCGTCGCGTTCGGCGGCAAGTATGTCGGCAACATGGCGGTCGATGCGGCCAACACGCAGTTCGTGCCGGCGTACACCACGTGGGACCTGAGCGCGAAATACGAAACCCAGGTCGCGGGCAAGGACGTGACGCTGCGCGCGGGCGTGAACAATCTGTTCAACCGCCGCTACTGGACCGCCGCGTGGGGCTATTACGTGATGCCGTCGGCCACGCGCACCTTCGTTGCGAACGCCACGCTCGAATTCTGATGCGGGACGTATAAACGCGCGCTGGCGCAATGCGCTTCAGCCCCTGAAACACGGGGCTATCCACAAGGCCCTTCGCATTTGCCGAAGGGCTTTGTGCTTTTGTGCCACATGACGGCAGTCCGGAGGCCGCCTGCAAGCCTTGCGAAGCGGTGGCACAATGAGCGGTCTCGCGGCCCACGCGACGCGCGTTGCCGAGCGCGTCGCGGGCTCCTCTCACCGTTGCATCGTTGCAAAGGATCGCCCCATCATGAGTTCCAGCGTGAAGCCCTATCCGGATACCCAGATCTACGTCGACGGCGCGTGGCGCGCCGGCGCGAAGACGATCGCCGTGATCGACCCGGCCACCGAAGCGGAAATCGGCCGCCTGAGCCTCGCGAGCGAGCAGGACCTGTCGGACGCAGCCGACGCCTCGGCGCGCGCGTTCAACGCATGGCGCAAGGTCTCGCCGCTCGAGCGCAGCAAGCTTATGCGCCGCGCCGCCGACCTGCTGCGCGAACGCGCAGGCGACATCGCCGCGATCATGACGCGCGAACAAGGCAAGCCGCTCGGCGAAGCCAAGGCTGAAACGCTCGCGGGCGCCGACGTGATCGACTGGTTCGCCGAAGAAGGCCGCCGCACTTATGGCCGCGTGGTGCCCTCGCGCACCGACGCCGTCCGCCAGATCGTCACGCGCGAACCGGTTGGCCCGGTCGCCTGCTTCACGCCCTGGAATTTCCCGCTCAATCAAGCCGTGCGCAAGGTCTCGGCCGCGCTCGCTTCGGGTTGTACCGTCGTGCTCAAGGGACCGGAAGAAACGCCGGCCAGCTGCGCGGCGCTCGTGCAGGTGTTCATCGACGCGGGCCTGCCGCAAGGCGCGCTGAATCTGGTGTTCGGCGTGCCCTCGGAAGTGTCGTCGTATCTGATCGCGCATCCGGCGATCCGCAAGATCTCGTTCACGGGCTCGACGCCGGTGGGCAAGCTGCTGGCCTCGAAGGCCGGCGAGCACATGAAGCGCGCGACGATGGAACTCGGCGGCCACGCCCCCGCCATCGTGTTCGCCGACGCCGACGTGCCGCGCGCCGCGAAGCTGCTCGCGAGCGCGAAGATCCGCAACGCGGGTCAGGTCTGCATTTCGCCCACGCGCTTCATGGTCGAAGACGCCGCGTACGACGAGTTCGTCGAGCACTTCGTGGCCACCATCAAGACCGTGAAGGTCGGCAACGGCCTGCAGGAAGGCGTGCAAATGGGCCCGCTCGCCAACGACCGCCGCCTCGCCGCCATGGAACGACTCGTGGCCGACGCGCGCGAACACGGCGCGAAGGTGCTCACGGGCGGCGAACGCGTGGGCCGCGAAGGCTACTTCTTCGCGCCGACCGTGCTGACCGACGTGCCGCTCTCCGCGCGCATCATGAACGAAGAGCCGTTCGGCCCGCTCGCGCCGATCACGCGCTTCTCGCGTTACGAAGACGCGATCGCCGAAGCGAATCGTCTGCCGTACGGTCTCGCCGCGTATGCGTACACGCGTTCGGCCGCGACCTCGGCGGCGCTCTCGGAAGACGTGGAAACCGGCATGCTGTCGATCAATCACCACGGCCTCGCGCTGCCCGAAGTGCCGTTCGGCGGCGTGAAGGATTCGGGCTATGGTTCGGAAGGCGGTACGGAAGCGATGGAAGCGTATCTGGTCACGAAGTTCGTCACCGAACATCGTTGATCGAGTGAAACGCCGCGGCGCTGTCAATGCGCCGCGGCGTTTTTTATCGGCGAATTATTCAGGATTCCGTAGAACTTCGCGGATGGCGCGGAAGGCCGTCCGCCAGCTTCACCCAGGCAAGCTGCTGCGACACCCACGAATGCCGGTCGGGGGGCGCGGCATCGGGCTGATCGAGCGTGCCGGTCGCTACGTCGATCTCGTCTGCGAAGGCGGCGCTGTGGTAGGTGATCGGCGTGCCGCAGTCGGCGCAAAAGCCGCGCTCGACCTTGGGGCTCGACGCGTAGCGCTTCAGATTGCCCGCCGTCACGCGAAACGCCGTGCGCGCCACACTCAGCCACGCCACGAAGGGCGCGCCCGAAGCACGGCGGCAATCCACGCAATGACACGCCGTGTTGCCGATCGCCCCGCCCGCGATCTCGTAGCGGATCTTCCCGCATAGACAGCCGCCTGTCAGCTTCAGCATCGCTCGCTCCTGTTGGGTTTCGTGCGCCCGACGCCTGCGCCGCCCGATCGCCGCGAAAAAAAACCGCGAAAAAAACTTCTGCATCGTATGGAATAGACCGCGTGTTCGCCGTGTTGACGCCAGTAACAGCCCTTATTGGCCATCGACAGGACCGATCATGCCTCATCGTACCTCCACGCGGCGCAGGAGCGCGCCATGAGCCAGAACGCCATCTGCATGCCGTGCCGGCTCGCGGCCATCGCGGCGGTCGTCGTCGGCGCCGCCGGCGCGTTCGCCTGGACCGCCGGCTGGCTCACGCCCAAACGCGTGAACGCGCCGCACATCATCAACACTTTCGAGTCGAACTATGGCGTGCATGCGGGCTTCCGGCGCAATCACGCCAAGGGCCTCTGCCTCGAAGGCGAATTCGAAAGCAACGGCAACGGCGCACGCGTTTCGCGCGCGGCCGTGTTCGCGCCCGGCGAGACGCCGGTGATCGGCCGCTTCGCCATTCCTGGCAGCAATCCGTCCGCGCCCGACGCAAGCACGCCGGTACGCAGCATGGCGCTGCTGTTCCAGTTGAAGGACGGCGAGCAATGGCGCACGGGCATGAATTCGACGCCTGTTTTTGTGGTTCGGACACCGAATCAGTTCTATCAGCAACTGGTGGCCTCGAAACCCGACCCGGCCACCGGCAAGCCCGATCCCGCGAAACTCAACGCGTTCTTTAACGCGAATCCGGAGACGCTGCCGTTCCGGCAATGGTTGAAGTCGCATCCACCTTCGTCGAGTTTCGCCAACACCGGTTTCTACGGTATCAACGCGTTCCTCGCCACGGATGCCGAAGACAACACGCGCCCGATTCGCTGGCAGACCGTGCCCGAGATCGCCTACACGCCGCAAAGCGCCGCGCAGAAGAACGATCCGGATTTTCTCGCCGACGATCTCGAAGCACGCCTCGCGCAAGGTCCGCTGCTTTGGCGTCTCGTGCTGACGGTCGGCCAGCCCGGCGATCCGACCAACGACGCCACGCAGCAATGGCCCGCCGACCGCGAGCAGATCGACGCGGGCACGCTGGTGTTGCGCCGCGCGACGCCGCAGCGCGAAGGCGCTTGCCGCGACGTGAACTACGACCCGACGATTCTGCCCGACGGCCTGAAACCGTCCGACGATCCGCTGCTCGCGGCACGCTCGGCCGCCTATGCCGTTTCGTTCAACCGCCGCACGCGCGAAGAAGCCGCGCAATCGCACGAACCGCACGGAGACACTCAGCCATGAAAACCGGCACCCATTTCAGCGGCCTCGCGCGGCTGATTCACTGGTCGATGGCCGTGTTGATCATCGCGATGCTGTTCGTGGGCGTCGGCATGGTCGCGACCGTTTCGCGCCTGCACGAGACGCTGATCGCGCTGCACCGGCCGCTCGGGATTGCGCTGCTGCTGCTCGTGATCGTACGCGTGGCCGTGCGCCTCACGCGCGGCGCGCCCGCCCTGCCCGCCGATATTCCCGCGTGGCAGCGCAGCGCGGCGCATGCTTCGCATCTCGTGCTGTATGCGTTGATGATCGCGATGCCGCTGATCGGCTGGTCGATGTTGTCGGCGGGCGGCTATCCGGTCGTGCTCGCAAGCGGCGTGCAATTGCCGCCGATCGTGCCGCACAACGTCACGCTCTATGCCTGGTTGCGCGCGGCGCATACGTGGCTCGCGTTCGCGCTGTTCGCGACGGTGTTGATGCATCTCGCGGCCGCGCTGTTCCATGCGCTGATCCGCCGTGACGGCGTGCTCGCGAGCATGACACGCGGCGCTGCACGAGGCTGACGCGGCGCACGCGGAAATCAAAGCGCGATTCAAACGGGCGCGTCCTGGCTCGCAACGGGCTGCACGGGCGGCCCCATGAACTCCTCGCGCAAGGCCTCGCGCGCGCTTTTCCTGCGCACCCACAGCGCCGTGAGGATCGGCACGAGAATCGCCGTGACGAGGCACGACGTGGCGACCATCGCGGTGGCGGCCGGCACGAGCGGCTTGAAGCGAGGAATCATCTCGCCGATGATCGCGGGATTCGCCACCGCCGCGCCCGCCGTCGACGACGCCGCGAGTCCTGCCGCGCCATTGCCGCCCGCGAGCAGACGATCCGCGAGAATCAGCGGAATGCCGGTCACGACAATCACGCCGAGACCCAGCATCACGCCCGCGAATCCGCTGGTGGCGATCACGTTGAGGTCGATGCCGTTGCCGAGCGCGAAGCCGAAAAACGGGATCAGCGGATGCACGCAACGTCCGAACAGATCGCGCAGATCGTGATCGAGATTGCCGAGCACGAAGCCGACGAGAAACGGCAGCACCGCGCCCGCGAACAGACGCGGCTCGAAGAAGGCCACGCCCGTCGCGCCCAGAATGAGCATGCTGACGAGCGGCCCCGATTCGATCGACATCAGCACGAATGCGCCCGCCTCTTCCTTGGTGCCGTATTGCTGCATGACGGCGGCGTAGAGGCCGCCGTTGGTCATGTCCATCGAGGTGGTGATGGCGAGCACCGAAAGCCCCGCGAACAGGCCGGCCTTGACGCCGTCGGCGGGCAGATAGCGCGCCGCGACCAGCGTGGCGATCCACGCAACCGCGGTTTTCGTCGCGAGCAAGGTGCCGGATTTGCGCAGCACCGCGCCGGTCGCGCGCAGATCGATGGTCGCGCCCATACAGAAGAACCAGACCGCGAGGATCGGCACGGTCCCGGCGATCAGCCCATTGGTGAACGAACCGAAGTACTTGCCCGCGCCGGGCGCGAACGTGTGCACGCAGGCGCCGAGCAGCAAGGGCACCAGCATCAAGCCGCCAGGCACGCGGTCGATGGCCTTCTTCAGCTTCATGCCTCCTCCTGGATGTCTCATCCACGCCGGATCGGCACGCACGCGCATGGCGTCCGGGTTCTAGTCGCGACTCCCTGACGAAAAAATATAGCAGCCTGAAAGGCGCGCGAATTCGATTTTTAATCGTTGCCCGCTCATCGTTTACCCCGCAAATTCAGGGCGATTTCCCACTATCTGGGGTTTGATGTGGCGTGAATCGTTTCGCGGCGCGCACGCGCCGCCGGTGAATCCGGTTGCGCGGCGGCACAGGGAGAAGGACGGCGCGAGCGCGCCGCCCGGTTCAACTTTTGAGCGGGCTTTGCGGACCGCTGCGCCAGCCCAGACCCAGGCTCTTCTGCAAGGAGACGAAGTCCTTGAGCAACTGCGCCTGGGCGGACACCACGTCCTGCTGCGCCGCAAATTCGGCGCGCTGCGTATCGAGCAGATCGACGAGGCTCGACGCGCCCGCACGATAACGCTGACGCATCAGCGTGGCCGAGCGTTCCGCCGATGCCTGCACCTTCTGCAGCGTCACCACGTGCTCGCGCTGATAGCCGTAGCGCGAGAGCGCGCCATTGGCGTCCTGCAACGCGGCGAGCACCGTTTTTTCGTAACGCGCTTCAGCTTCGTCGCGCGAGGCTTCTGCGCCACGCACGGCACCGGCCGTGCGGCCGAAATCAAACAGATTCCATTGCAGATACGGCGCGCCCACCCAGCTGAAATTGCGCTTGCGCATCAGATGGCCCGGGTCGGCGGCCGTGAAGCCGAGGTCGCCGAACAGCGTGAGCTTCGGGAAGTAATCGGCCACGTGCTGGCCAATCTGCGCATTGCTCGACGCAAGCCTGCGCTCCGCCGCGCGAATGTCGGGGCGCTGCGCGAGCACGGTTGCGGGGTCGCTGACCGTGACGGTGGCGGGCAGCGTCGGCAACGGGCTCGGCGCGGCCAGTTCCGCATCGAGCGCGCCGGGCGCCTTGCCCGTGAGCACCGCGAGCTGATCGAGCGACATCTCCACTTGCGCGGCGAGCGGCGCAAGCGTCGAGCGCGTGTTTTCGACCTGTGTAGTCAGACGCTCGACGTCCACCTCGGCGGCCGTGCCGCCCGCGCGGCGCTGCTCGGTCAGCGTAAGCGACTGCTGCTGAATCTCCGCCGTGCGCTGCGCGAGCGCGAAACGCTGCTGCTCGTCGCGCAGATCGATATAGGCCTGCGCCACTTCGGCCGCTAGCGACACCTGCGTGTCGGCGAGATCGGCGGACACGGCGTCGGCTTCGTCGGTGGCCGCTTCGACCGCGCGGCGCGTGCCGCCGAACAGGTCAATTTCCCACGACGCGTCGAAGCCCGCCGTGTAGAACTGCAGCGGCCCGCGGCCCGAACCCGAACTGCCCGACGACTGCGAGAGCGTGCTGAGATCGGGCTCGCGCATGCGCGGCGCGGCGACCGCGGCCGACACCTTCGGCAATTCGGCCGCGCGCTGTTGCTGCAGTTGCGCACGCGATTCGCGCAGCCGCGCCTGCGCGACGCGCACATCGGGATTGTGTTCGAGCGCGGCCGCGATCAGCGCGTTCAGTTGCGGATCGTCGAGTGCGGTCCACCAGTCGCTTGGCGCGCGCGCCGTCATCACGCCCTTCGCGGGCGTACGCACGAAGTTCGCGGCGCTCGCGGCTTCGGGCGCGACCGCGGGCGCGCCGTGATAGTCGGGGCCCACGGTGCAGGCCGACAGCACGCACGCCACCGCGAGCAGCGTGAGGCGCGTGAGAGGCAGTGCCCGAGGAAAGCGGTAAGAACGAATTGCCGTCATGAGTTGAATATTGAAGCGTCAGTGGCCGGCGGACGGCGGCTTCGCGCCGGGCTGCGGTTTCTTGAGCATGAGCGCGAGCGGCACGCACGCCGCGAGCGCAATACCGAGCACCCAGAATGTTTCGGAGTACGTAATCACCATCGATTGCTGCTGGATCTGCGAAGCGATCTGGGCAAGCGAGATCATCTTCGAATAGGCCATGTCGCCGTTCTGCGCAAACCAGCTGGCCGCGCCGTTCGCGAGATGCTCCTGACCAATCAGCGAATTGGCGCTGATCGACTCGCGCAGCATGGCCGTGTGGAAAGTCTCGCGGCGATCGATCAGCGTGCCGATGATCGCGAGCCCCACCGAGCCGCCGAGATTACGCGCCATGTTGTAGAGACCCGCCGCATCGCCGGAATCCTCGCGCGCGACCGCCGCCATCGAGGCCTGATTCAGCGGCATCATCGCGAGCATCTGCGCCACGCCGCGAATCAGCTGCGACCACACGAAATCGTGGCCGACGCTCTGCGCGGTCAGCGAAATATCGAGCATGCAACTCAGCGTGAACAGCAGCAGGCCGCTCACCACCAGCACACGGAAATCGACCTTCGAAAGCAGACGCGGCAGGATCGGCATCACGAGGAAGGCCGGCAGCCCGGACAGCAGCATGATCGCGCCCGATTGCTCCGCGTTGTAACCGGCGACGAGGCTCAGAAACTGCGGCAGCAGATACGAAATGCCATAGAGGCCCGCGCCCACCGCCGACACGATGACGATCACGCTCGCGTAGCGCGGATTGCGCATGAGCGAGAGCCGCAAGATGGGCTTCTTCGCGACGAACTGCGAGATCGCGATCAGCACCATGCCCGCGAGCGACACGCAGGTCAGCGTGACGATCATGCTCGATTCGAACCAGCGCTCGCGCTGACCTTCTTCGAGCACGACCGTGAGCGTGCTCAGGCCGACCGCGAGGCCGACGATGCCCAGCCAGTCGGCCTTGAAAAAGGCCTCCCAGTGCGGGCGATCGGCGGGCAGGCCCACGATCAGCAGCGTAATCAGCGCGATACACACGGGCAGGTTGATGAAGAAGCACCAGCTCCAGCTGATGTTCTCCGCGAGCCAGCCGCCCACCACGGGCCCGAGCAACGGCCCGAGCAGCACGATGAGCCCGAACACCGTCATGCCCACGGGTAGCTGCGAAAGCGGCAGCCGCGTGCGGATGATGGTCTGCGCCGTGGGGATCATCGCGCCGCCGGTGAAGCCCTGGCCGATGCGGCCTGCGATCATCACCGCGAGCGTGCTCGACCAGCCGCACATCATCGAGAAGCCGATGAAGAGCGCGGCATTCGCCAGCAGAAAATTTCGGAGTCCGAACACGCGCGTGAGCCACGCGGCAAGCGGAATCATCACGATCTCGGACATCAGATAGCCCGTGGAAATCCACGTGCCTTCGGTACCGGTCGCGCCGATTTCGCCCTGAATCTGCGGCAGCGCCGAGTTCGTGATGGAGATGTCGAGCGTGGCCATCAACGCGCCCAGCGCGCCGGCGGCCACCGCGATCCAGTCGGCGACGCCCGCGCGCTGCTCGCCGTGCGGCTGCGGCGCAGCGGATGCTTGCGCGGCGTTGGGTACGTCAGCCACGATGGTTCTCTGCGTCGATGCGGCGATCGTCGTCGCGCGCCGAACGCGTATCGACGTCGACGTTCACGGACATGCCCGGCAGCAGCACCGAGCGCGTTTCCGGCCCGACGTCGAGACGGATGCGCACCGGCACGCGCTGCACGATCTTCGTGAAGTTGCCGGTGGCGTTTTCCGGCGGCAGCAGCGCGAACTGCGCGCCCGTGCCCGGCGCAAAGCTGTCGACCACGCCGTGCAGTGTGTGACCCGACAAGGCGTCGACGCGCATTTCCACGGGTTGTCCCACGCGCATGCGGCCGATCTGCGTTTCCTTGAAATTCGCCGTGAGATAAGTCTGCTGGACCGGCACCACAGTCAGCATGCGCGTGCCCGGCTGCACGTACTGGCCCACGCGAACGGTGCGATCGCCGACGCGACCGGACAGCGCAGCCTTCACGACCGTGTTGTCGAGATCGAGCTGCGATTGCGCCGCGCTCGCGCGCGCCGCTTCGAGCTGGGCGCGCGCCAGCGCGAGTTGCGCCGTGAGCGCGGCGATCTGCGAACGCGCCGACTCGACCGACGCCGAATCCGCCGCAAGCGTCGCCTGCGCCTGATCGCGCGTGCTCTTGAGTTCGGTGAGACGCTCGACCGTTTCCGCGCCCGTGGCCGCCAGCGGCGCGTAACGCGCGACTTCGTCCTGCGCGTGACGCAAGCTCACGCGCGCCACTTCCTGCTGCGCCTGGGTCTGCGCAATGTTCGCGCGCTGCTGCACGAGTTGCGCCTCGGCGTGCTGAATGTCGGCCTGGCGCGCGTCGACGGTGGCGTTGGCCTGATCGAGCGCGACCTGATACTGGCGCGCGTCGAGTTTCACCAGCGGATCGCCGGCCTTCACGGTCTGGTTGTCGGCGACGTAGACGTCGGTGATATAGCCGCTGACTTTCGGCGCGACGGTCACGCTGTCGGCTTGAAGATAGGCGTCGTCGGTGCTCTCGATGAAGCGGCCGACCAGCCACCAGTGACCGAGCCACGTCGCGCCCGCGAGCAGCGCCACGATGCCGAGGCCGATCATGACGACGCGCTTGTTACCCGTCTTTTTGCCGGTCTCGTCGCCGCTCTTGTTATCGGCGGTTTGAATATCGCGTTTATCGGGCGAATTGGTGTCGCTCGACGCATCTCGTCCGGGCGCACCCGCAGTCGTTGACATGTTTTTATCGGTCTCAATTTATTCCAGTTGGCAAAATTATTCCACCCGGCAAAATTGTGTCAAGTGATATATTTCGAAAAACCAGATCGCTACCCCATTCACATGAACGACACGAAACCGCTACGGCGCCCCAAAGCGGGCGGCTACGCCCGTGGCGACGAAACGCGCCGCAAGATTATCGAAGCGGCCATCAGCCTGTTTGGCAAGCACGGTTTCGAAGGCGCCTCCACCCGCGATATCGCCGCGCGCGCGGGCGTCAACGCGCCGGCCCTGCAGTACTACTTCGAGAGCAAGGAAGGGCTGTACTGCGCATGCGCCGAATCCCTCGCCGATGAGTCGTGGCAATCCTTCGAGCCCGCCGTGCTGCGCGCACGCGCCGTGCTCGAACGCAACGGCGACACCGCCGACCTGATCGACGCGTTCCTCGACATTCAGCGCGCCGTCGCCGATCGCACCTTCGTCAAGCGCAGCGACCCCGACCAGCGGCTTTTTTTCGCGCGCGAACAAGGCGGCGGCGAGCCGGAATCGGGCTCCGAAGTCCTGCGCCAGCGCGTGCGCGCGCCGCTCAACGAGGTGAACATCACGCTGCTCGCGCGCATCAGCGGCATGAGCCCGGACGATCCGCTCACCGTCATGCGGATGCTCAGCCTTTACGGCCAGTTTCTGCTGTTCTACATCGCGCGCCGCGTGACGCTGTCGACGCTGAAATGGGACGATATCGACGCTGAAAAGGCCGAGTTTCTGAAAGCGAATATCGCCGATCAAACCCGCGTGCTGCTCGAGCACTGGAGCCGTCAGGGCGGCACGAACTAAGACATGGCGCTTCGCGTTTCCTCACGGAAACGCGAACGACACTTCGACGCGCATCGGAAACCCGCGCGCGGGCGAGTTTTCCTGATTTCCGATTCGAAACACGCTGCCATGCAGCGTTTCGCGTGCTACCGTTAAAGACTCTTTCATCCCAGCCTCGCGCGCGATCGCCATGTCCCCAACTACCGCTGTCGTCAGCATTCTCGCCGCCCTTCTGCTGGGCGCCATGAGCCCCGGCCCCAGTTTCGTGATGGTCGCGCGCAACGCCATCGGCCTGTCGCGCCGCGACGGCATGGCCACCGCGCTCGGCATGGGCATCGGCGCCATCTGCTTCGCGGGCATTGCGCTCGCCGGCCTCTATACGCTGCTTGCCACCGTCGCATGGCTCTACGCGGGCCTGAAAATCGCCGGCGGTCTCTATCTGCTCTACATCGCCGTACGCATCTGGCGCGGCGCGGGCCAGCCGATCACGATGAATCGCGACATCGCGGGTGGCACGCGTCCCGGCAAATCGTTCTGGATGGGGCTCACGACGCAACTGAGCAACCCGAAAACCGCCGTGGCCTACGGCAGCATCTTCGTGGCGCTGCTGCCGCAGCATCCGCCGCTCTGGTGCTATTTCGCCCTGCCGCCGCTCGTCTTCGCGATCGAAACCGGCTGGTACACCGTGGTCGCGATCTGCTTTTCGAGCCAGCGTCCGCGCGATCTGTATCTGCGCGCGAAAGGCGGCATCGACCGGCTCGCAGCCGGTGCGATCGCCGCGCTCGGCCTGCGCCTGATCCTCAGCGCGGGACGTCGCGGAATCTGAAACATCGAATGCGCGACGCGCGCCCTGTGCTCAGTAATCAGCAATCGGCCCACATGCGCAGCAGGTTGTGATAACAGCCGGTGAGTTGCACGAGCGATTCGTCGCTGGCGTTCTGCATCGTGAGCCGCTGGATCGCGACGTCCATATCGAGCAGCAGCGCGCGTTGCGCGTCCTCGCGCACGAGGCTTTCGATCCAGAAGAACGACGCGATGCGTTCGCCGCGCGTCACCGGCTCGACCTTGTGCACGCTCGAACCCGGATACAGGATCATGTGCCCCGCGGGCAGCTTCACGCGCTGCTCGCCATAGGTGTCGCGAATCACGAGTTCTCCGCCGTCGTAGCTCGCCGGATCGGCGAGAAACAGCGTTGCGGACAGATCGGTCCGCACCCGCTCGCGTGACGCGCGAATACCGCGCACCGCGTTATCGATATGGAATCCGAATGATTCGCCAATTCCATAACTATTGAACAGCGGCGGATAAATACGCTTCGGCAGCGCCGCCGACATGAACACCGCATCCTTCGCGAGGCGATCGATAATCTCGTCGCCGATCTCGCGCGCGAGCGGATCGTCGCCGCCAAGCTGGCGATTATGTTTGACGCGCTGCGATTGCGCGCCCGCTGTCGCCTTGCCGTCGACCCATTGCGCCGCGCGCAGCCGCTCGACCAGCACCTTCGATTCCTGCGGGCTGAATACGCCCGGAATTTCCACGATCATCGTTTCACTCTGTGCATCGTCATGAATGGGCGAGCGGCGGCGGCGCTTGCGATGCGCCGCCCTGCCGCTCGCGAAAACCGCCTAGAAGCGCACGTCCGCCGACAGCAGCACCGTGCGTCCGGCACCCGGCACGCCATACAGCTGGAAGCCGTCGAGCGACGCCCCGACCGCCGAGTAGTAGAACGTGTTGAACAGGTTCTGCACGTTGAGGCTCAGCGCGAGATTCTTGTTGACCTCATAGCGCGCCGCGAGCGAATGCAGCCAGAATGCAGGCGCTTTTTCTGCGTCGTACACATAGGCGGGATGTTTGCCGCTCGCGCCGCTCACCGTGCTGCTGTTGTTGTTCTGGCCGCCGACGTATTCGTTGTCGGTATAACGGCGCGTGCCGACGTACTGCACGCCATAGCTCACCGAGAACTTCGGCGTGACCGCATACGAGGTCCAGAGATTGAACGTCGCGTTCGGCACGTTGGCCGGGCGCTGGCCTTCGTTGATGCCCTTCGTGATGCGCCCGCGCATCGCCGCGAAGATTCCCGCGAACGCCGACCACTTTTCGGTGATGTTGCCCGACACGCCCAGCTCGATACCGTCGACGCGTTTGGGCGGCAACTCGCGCACGACGCTCGACGTCGTGTCGCCGTAGTCCCACGAATCGCTGAGTTCGGTGCGGAACAGCGCACTCGTGATCGACAGACGCCGGTCGAGCAGATCCCACTTGGTGCCCAGCTCCCAGGTCTGCGCCACGGCCGGTTTGAGGTTCGCCGTGGCCGCCGAGGTCGCGCCGTAAATCGTGTTGTTGGTCGTCGCGCCCACCGCCGAAGGCTGCGCCGCACGCCCGTAGGTCGCGTAGATGCTGCCGAACGGCAGCGGCTTGTACGTGATGCCGATGCGGCCGCTGAACGCGCCGTCACTCGTCGTCAGCACCGAGTGCGCGTTGGCCGCGCCGCTCACCTGCTTGACCCAGAAGCGGTCGTAGCGCGCCGCGCCCTCGACGATCCACTTCGGCGTGATCGTGACCGTATCGCGGATATACACGCCCGCATCGTTGACCGCCGCGTAATCGCCGGTCGTGCCTTCCATCGTGTTCACGCCGCCCATGCTCGTGCCATAGGCGTTCGTGAGGTCCATCACCGGATTCGTCGATGGCGCGACCACGCTGCGCGGCAGATCGCCATAACGTTCGTGATAGAACTCCGCGCCGACGACGACATCGTGATGCAGCCCCGCCGTATCGAACGACGTGTTCACGTTGGTCTCGTTGGCGAGAATGTCGTAGCGCTTCGACGTGCCGTAGTTATTGCCGCGCAGCACCGCGAGCGGCGAGAGATTCGGGTCCGCCGCCGCGCCGCTGTACGAGAGCACGCCCGAGGCGCTCGTCACGAGCGAGCCCGAGCCCACGTAGCCGTACGACGTGCCGCTCGTCGAATTGAAACGCGCGGGCGCGAGCACGGTGGTGCGATCGGTCTGCTCCCAGCGCGTCACGTTCGAGATGCGCAGGTTGTCGTTGAAGTCGTGCTCGATCTTCACGCTCGCGCGGTTGGTGGTCGAGTGATCCTTGTAGAGATTCGGGTCGCCATACCAGCCATTGCGCGGCACGCCGGGCATGCGCTGGCCGCCCGTGCCGCGCTCGATCGGCACGCCGGTGTCCGGCACGTTGTTGTCCTGCTGATGGAAATAGTCGAGCGTCACGCGCGTGGGCGTGCCGAGCCCCATCGCGAGCGAACCGGCCACGCCCCAGCGGTCGTCGTGCACGTTGGCGCGACCGTCCACGTCCTGCGTGTGGCGCATGAGATTCAGACGCAGCGCCGAATGCTCGCCGATCTGCTTGTTGAGGTCGGCGGTCACGCGGCGATAGCGCGCCGAGCCGAGCGTGGTCGCGAGGTGATACGCGTCGTCGAGATGCGCTTCTTTCGTGACGAGATTGACGCTGCCGCCCGGCGCGGCCACGCCCGACTCGATCGTGCCGGTGCCCTTGAACACTTCGACGCGATCCACGTCGAAGGTGTCCGAGCGGCTCGCGAGGCCCGCGTCGCGCAGGCCGTCGATCGTGATGCTCTGCTCGCCCGAAAAGCCGCGAATCGTGAACATGTCGCCCCAGCCGAGATTGCCCTCGCCCGAGGTGAACGTGATGCCCGGCACGTTCTTGAGAATGTCCTGAAGACTTTGCGCCTGCTGCTCGTCCAGCACGCGTTTGGGCACGATCGAGATGCTCTGCGCGATGTCGAGCAGCGGCGCCGTGAACTGATCCGACTCCACGTATTTCGTCTGATACGGCGAGTTCTTGCCGCTCACGTTCACGGCGGGCAGCGTCGCGCCGGCAGTTTGCGTGGCGCCGGTTGCGTCCGTTGCTTGCGCGGATTGTGCTGCTTGTGCTGCTTGTGTCGTTTGCGCCGTTTGTGTGGATTGCGCCGACGTTTGCGCGTGCGCCGCCGTCAGCGCGACGCAACCGAACGTCGCGCCGAACAGATTGATCAGCAAGCCCGACGGACGGCCTCGCGTTCCCCGATTCAACTGCATGTTGTATTCACCCCAGTTTCCTGTTTTGCTGGATTGCCTGCCGGCATCGCATCGCGAATAAGAATGATTGCGATTTGCAATGGTAAGAATTCAGGCATCAAGAAAACGTTAAGATCGGGTTTCCGATCGGAAACCGTGCAGAAACAAGGGCTTTCCGGTACGAAAAAATATTTCGCTTCGGAAACTTGACAATCTATCTTCCAGTAGATAAATTAACACCCATGGACACGCAATCAACCGTACGCGAGCAGCTTCTGGATCACGCCATCACGTTGATGATGCTGCGGGGTTACAACGGCTTCAGCTATCGCGACCTGTCGGAACTGGTCGGCGTGAAAACATCGAGCATCCACTACTACTTCCCGTCGAAGGACGACCTGGTGCTCGAAGCGGTCAAGCAGTACAGCGAAGAAGTCGTGCGTGCATTGCAGTCGATCGACCCGGCGTTGCCGGCGAACGAAAAGCTCAGCCTGTACACGCGTTTCTTCGGCAAAACCTTGGGCGACGGCAATCAGATCTGTCTGTGCGGCATGCTCGCCGCCGACATCGAGACGCTGCCGGAAACCGTGCGTGAAGCGGTGCAGGCGTTCTTCCGCACCAACGAAGCCTGGCTGGCCAAGGTGCTGGCGCAAGGCGTCGAGGAAGGCACGCTGGTCGCGAGAGGCAAGCCCGAAAGCGCGGCGCGCACGCTGTTCGCGGCGCTGCAAGGCAGCGTGATCGCGAGCCGGCTGTTTCACACCAAGTCGCGTCTGGAAGACGTGGAAGCCATGTGGCGAGTCGCGGCCTGAGAGGCATAGCAACGCGGCCACAGGCAAGGATTGCAGTACCGGGGCGGTTCACCGCCCCATTGCTGGACCCTGCTATCTATCTAGTGATAGATAGCATTACGAGAATCACGATGACGATCACGCGTACGCCACGAATGACCGTTATCGTCGTAGTACAACGGTGGCACAACCGGTCGCGAAGATCGCCTTCGATCTGGACGACTAACGAATCAACCTTGTTGCTTGACCTATCGTTACTCACACTGGAGAGTCAGTCATGTCGATCGAAAAAGTCCTCTACACCGCCGAAGCCACTGCAACCGGAGGCCGTGACGGCCGCGCCGTCGTGCCCGAGAGCAACCTCGACCTCAAGCTCACGACGCCGCGCGAACTGGGCGGTGCAGGCGGCGCCGGCACGAACCCCGAGCAACTGTTCGCAGCCGGTTACAGCGCGTGTTTCATCGGCGCAATGAAGTTCGTCGCGGCGCGCGACAAGATCGCCATTCCGGCGGACGTCTCGGTCACGGGCCGCGTCGGCATCGGCCAGATCCCGAACGGCTTCGGCATCGAAGTGGAACTGCGCGTCTCGCTGCCTGGCCTCGACCGCGAAGCCGCTCAGGCGCTGGTCGACAAGGCTCACATCGTGTGCCCGTACTCGAACGCCACGCGCGGCAACATCGACGTCACGCTGACGATCGTTTAAGGCCGCACGACGACCGGAAACGGGATCGGGAAAACAAAGGGCAACCCAAAGTTTTCCCGATTTCCGATCGGAAAATAACGGGCCGTGCCGGATCATCTGCATGATCCGGCACGGCCCGTTTGTTTCGTCATGGGTTCAGAAGTTTTCTCGATTTCCGATGGGAAACGCGCGCGGCGATCGCATGCAACAACATCGCAATGCCGCGTTTCAGCGCGCTTCGTCGAATAGCGCCGCCATCAAGCCGCTCGCGCGCTGCACGCGGGCGCAAACCGCGCGCTCCAGCACGGAGCGCCCTTCCGGCACGGCCAGCGTGAACCATGTACGCGCGCGCGTGATGCCCGTGTAGACGAGTTCGCGCGTGAGAATCGGGCTGTACGTATCAGGCAGCACGAGCGCCGCGTGCGTGAATTCCGAGCCCTGAGATTTGTGCACGGTGAGCGCGAACACGGTCTCGACGCCCTGCAGGCGGCTCGGCGACACCCACTTCACGCCGCCCGCGCCATCGCCCGACGGAAACGCCACGCGCAGCACCGGCGGCGCACCCGCTTCCACCGGCAAATCGAACGCGATGCCGATATCGCCGTTCATCAGCCCAAGCTCGTAGTCGTTATGCGTGACGAGCACGGGCCGCCCCGCATACCAGTCGCCGAGCGGATCGATCAGACCGTCTTCCTGGAGCAGCCGCGCGACGCGCCGGTTGAGCCCTTCCACGCCCCACGTGCCGCGTCGTAACGCGCAGAGCAACTGGAACTGCGTGTGCGCCTGCAAGACCGCCGACGCCCACTTCGCCAGCGCTTCCGGCGTCGCGCCTGGGTCCGGCCGCAACTCGCGCATCGTTTGCAGATAATGCCGATAGCCTCGGCGCTGCGCGGCGGGCGCGCTGCCGCCTCCCGCTTCTTCGTTCACCACGCCGTCGGTGATCAACGCGCGCAACGGCGCGTCGTCGCCCGCCGGACAGATGAGGCGCGCGAGATCCGCATAGCCGCGCGTCCAGATCTTCGCCACGCCCGTGGCATCGCCCGCGTTGACGAGTTCGGCCAGCGCGCCGATCCCGCTTTCCGATGCGAAGCGATGGCTCTCGCGCAGCATCGCCACGGCCTGATCGAGCGGCGTGCCGTGCGCGTCGAGCATGGCGGCGTCGATGCGCTCGCCCGTGGCCGCTTCGAGCCATGCGCGCGTCGCCTCGGTGTAGTGGCCGTCGCGCGCGCGCTCGCAGAGTTCGCCGAGCACCGCGCCCGCTTCGACCGAGGCCAGCTGGTCCTTGTCGCCGAGCAGGATCAGACGCGCGTTCGACGGCAATGCGTCGAGCACCGCGGCCATCATCTCCAGATCGACCATCGACGCTTCGTCGATCACGAGCACGTCGACGGGCAGCGGATTGCCCGCATCGTGACGAAAACGCCGGCTGCCGGGCCGCGTGCCGAGCACGCGATGCAGCGTGGTCACGACGGTCGGAATCGCGTTGCGCAGCGCAGCCGGATCGACGCGTTGCGCGAGCGCGTCGAACGGCAATCGCTCGACGGCGCCCGCGATCGATTCGTTCAGGCGCGCGGCGGCCTTGCCCGTCGGCGCGGCGAGGCGAATGCGCAGCGGACGTCCGCCCGCGCCGTCCGGATCGAGCGCCAGCGTCTGCAGCAGCGCCAGCAATTTGACGACCGTGGTCGTCTTGCCCGTGCCGGGTCCGCCCGTAATGATGCTGAACGCGCTGCGTGCCGCGAGCGCGCACGCGAGCTTCTGCCAGTCCGCGCCTTTTGCCGATGCCGAACGCGGCGTGAATAAAGCGTCGAGCGCCGCGCGCGCCGCCGCGGCGGGCAGCGCCGCTTCGAGACGCGGTCCACGCGCAAGCCGCGCTTCGATGCCCGCGCGCACGTCCTGCTCGTACTGCCAGTAACGGCGCAGATAGAAGCGATTGCCGGCCAGCACGAGTGGCGTGCTGTCTTGCGCGCTGATTTTC
>NZ_JAAGPN010000305.1:0-8873 GCF_017104805.1 Paraburkholderia sp. Ac-20347
CGCACGCGGGCGCGGCGCGCCATTTCCGGCTCGACGCGACGCTCGGCGCACGCGTGCGCACGCTCGCGCAGGCGCACGGCATGACGCCGTTCGCCGTGCTGCTCGCGAGCTTCCAGTGGTTCCTGCATCGCCACACGGGCGCGGACGATCTGGTGATCGGCACCGATGTCGACGGACGCGAGCGCGCCGAGCTGGAAGCGCTGATCGGCTTCTTCGTCAACGTGGTGCCGCTGCGCTCGCGCATCGCCGCCGACGGCGCGAATCTCGCGAGCTTCGACGCGTGGCTCGACGCCGCCAGGCAATCGACGTGGGACGCGCTCGATCATCGCGCGCTGCCGTTCGACCGCATCGTCGACGCGCTCGCGCTCAAGCGTCGCCGCGACGCCAATCCGCTCGTGCAGGTGCTGTTCGTGCTGCGCGACCTGCCGCGCGGCAACACGCGCGTGCCGGGACTCGCGGTCGAGTTGCTGCGCCCGCCGACGACGCAGTCGAAATTCGACATGGCGCTGTTCGTCGAAGCCGTGGACGGCGGCTACGACGTCGAATGGGTCTACGCGAGCGCGCTGTTCGACGCCGCGACCATCGAGCGCGCGTTCGACGCGTGGCGCGCGACGCTCGACGCGGTGAGCGCCGAACCGCGCGCGCCGCTTGCGCTTTCCTTGCCCTTATCCGCGGATGTCGCGCACGACGCCCGCAGCCCAGAACGAGAGTGCTGAAATCATGAACGCATCGCTATTTCCCGACGCCGCCATCGAGGCGTCCCTGCTCGACGCCACCCGCGCCATGCCGCTGGTGCTGACGCCGCGCGCGCCGCTCGATCCCGCGCACGACGCGCGCGCGTGGGTCCGCACGCATCGCGAGGCGCTCGAAGCCGCGCTGCTGCGCCACGGCGCGGTGCTGTTCCGCGACTTCGGCCTCGCCGATCCCGCCGCCTTCGAGGCGTTCGCGGAGACCATCTCGCCGGGACTGTACGGCGAATACGGCGACCTGCCGAAGAAGGAGGGCGGGCGCAACACCTACCGCTCCACGCCGTATCCCGAGAAGCAGATGATCCTGTTTCACAACGAAAGCGCGCATCAGCCGCACTGGCCGCGCCGCCAGTTCTTCTTCTGCGAACAGCCTTCGCCGGTCGGCGGCGCGACGCCCATCGTCGATTGCCGCGCGATGCTGCGGGTGCTGCACGAGGCGCTCGTCGAGGCGTTCGAGCGCCGGCAGATCATGTACGTGCGCACTTTCACGCGCGGACTCGACGTGCCGTGGCGCGAGTTCTTCCACACCGACGATCGCCGCGAAGTTGAGACGCGCTGCGAGGCCGCGGGCGTGCAGTACGAATGGCTCGCCAATGACGAATTGCAGACGCGCACGGTCTGTCCGGCCGTGATCGCGCATCCTCGCACGGGCGAGCGCGCGTTCTTCAACCAGGTGCAACTGCATCACGTGAGTTGTCTCGACGAGGACGTGCGGCTCGATCTGCTCGAATTCGCGGGCGCGAAACGCATGCCGCGCCAGGCGTATTTCGGCGACGGCGGCGAGATCGGCGACGAGGCGATGGCCGCCATCGGCGCGGCCTACGAGCGCTGCGCGGTGCGCTTCGCGTGGCGCAAGGGCGACGCGATCATGCTCGACAACATGCTGGTCGCGCACGCGCGCGATCCGTTCAGCGGGCCGCGCAAGATCGTCGTGGCGATGAGCGAACTCGTGGCGCGCGCCGACGTGCTGGCGGCGACGGTCTGACATGCGGGCGCGCCGCGCGCGCCTTTTTTCATCACTCTGGATTCAGGATTCACCGCTATGCAAACCCAGGCAACTTCACTGGCCCAGCCGCTCGACGCCGACGTGCGCGAGCTGTTCGCGACGCTGCTCGACCTCGCGCCGCACGAGATCGGCGACGATCAGGACTTCTTCGAACTGGGCGGCGACTCGCTGCTCGTCATCAAGCTGGTCGCGCGCATCCGCCGCAAGCTCGGCGTGGAGCTGGCGCCGGGCGACGTGTTCGATCACCCGAGCGTGGCGTCGCTGAGCGCGTTGCTGGCGGCGCGGCAGGGCGCGTGAGCTTGCGTCGCTTGTCGTGCCGCTTATTGAGGGGTCTGCGCCGCGCCCGCTTCCAGCCCGCCGCGATTGCGCAGGAAACGCTGCGGCGTCTCGCCCATCGCGCGCCGGAACATGGTGATGAACGCGCTGGAATTGCTGTAGCCCAGCTCGGTCGCGATGGTCGACACGGCCATGCCCTTGGCGAGCCGCGAGATCGACTCGACGAGACGCAGCCGCTGACGCCACTGGCCGAAGGTCAGGCCGGTTTCGTCCTTGAAGGCGCGTTCGAGCGTGCTTTCGCTCGCGCCCACGCGCATGCCCCAGTCGTTGAGCGGCGTGTTGTCGGCGGGCGCGTCCATCAACTGGCCGCAGATCTGTTGCAGACGGCGATCCTTCGGCAGCGGCAGCAGACCTTCGGTGGCCAGTTGCGCCTCACGCATCTCCTGGAGCAGCAGCGGGTCGATCAGCGCGGAGCGGCGCTCGGCCTGGCCGTTCTGCTGATCGAGCACGAGCGCCGCCACCAGTTCGTGCAGCAGCGACGAAATCATCAGCACGTGGCAGCGCGGTTCGTCGCGCGGCGCGACATCGACCTCGAAATAGACCGTGTACATCACCGTCGGGCTGACCGCCTGCAACTCGTGCGCGACGAGCGGCGCGATCCACAGGCCGCGGTACGGACCGAGCGTCCACGCGCCGTCGGGCGTGATGACGCGCAGCACGCCGCGCGTCGTGTAGACGAATTGAGGCTGCGTATGCGAGTGCCAGCTCTCGCTATCGCCGGTTTCGAAGTCATAGCGTTTGGCAATGACAGGGCGCTTGAGATATCGCCGCTGCATACCGTTAAAACGTTGCCAGATCTCGGTCATTTTGTGAGTCAACGGAAAAAATATGGCAAAACCGTCAAATTTCGAGGGTTTCGCGCAGCTATTTGACAGGACGACGGCGAAGCACAGCCCGTATTCTATCCTCCGCGTGCCGCATACGAATGACAATAGTAATGAGTCGCATTTGTATTGAGGCTTAACTTAAATTTTTGAACAGGGCGCAAGGGCATGAATCGGGGATGGGGCGGGGAGTCATTGAACCACATGGATAACGGCGTGGGCGAGGCGGGAACGGGCAGGGCGAAGCGCATCAGGCTGCGCACGATGACGGCGGTCGTGGCGCTGGCGATCGCGAAAATCGCCAGTGCGCAGACGGCTGCGCCGGTGGCGGCATCCGATGCGACGGCCGCGCAGCCGGCCCAGGGCGGCCAGCAGCTGCCGGCCGTGGTCGTGAAGGGCACGGCCAGCACGGAAACGGCCACGGGTCCGGTGGTCGGCTATGTTGCGAAACGCAGCGAGGCCGGCACCAAGACCGACACGCCGATCATCAAGGTGCCGCAGGCGATCTCGGTCGTCACGCGCGACCAGATGGACGTGCAGGGCGCGCAGAGCGTGGCGCAGGCGCTGCGCTACACCTCGGGCATCAACCCCGAACAGCGCGGCACCAACACCGACTCGCTCGAATATCTCTATGCGCGCGGCTTCCTCGTCGACGAGTTCTGGAACGGGCTGCGCACGCCCGGTCCGAACGGCGGGTTCGGCTACAACGTGACGAGCTTCGATCCGTACATGTTCGAGCGCATCGAACTGCTGCACGGTCCCGCGTCGGTGCTCTACGGCCAGGGCTCGCCGGGCGGCACGGTCAATCTCGTGAGCAAGATGCCGACCGACACGCCCTATCACGAAGTCGGCATGCAGACGGGCAGCTATGGCCGCGTGCAGGGCTTCTTCGATTTCAGCGGCCCCGTCGACAAGGCCGGCACCGTGCTCTACCGCGTCACGGCCGACGGCTACAACACCGGCACGCAGACCGACTTCGTGAACCAGCAGCGCTTCTCGATCGCGCCGACCATCCAGTTCCGTCCGAACCGCGACACCACGTTCACGATCTTCGCGAACTATCAGTCGGACCCGGAAGCGGGCATCTACAACTCGGTGCCGCGCACGTGGACGAGCCGCAGCGAATACCCGGGCGAGCCGACGTGGGACAGCTTCCGCAAGACCCAGGAGTCGATCGGCTATCAGCTCGAGCACCGTTTCAACGATACGTGGTCGTTCAAGCAGAGCTATCGCTTCCTGCACAACAGCCAGACGATCCAGTACGTCGCCAACGACGGCTTCAAGACCGGCACCGACACGCTGTCGCGCGATGCCTACTTGAACCGCGGCATGGTGAATTCGCATACCGTGGATAACCAGTTGAACGCGAAGTTCGACACGGGACCGCTCAAGCACAACGTCACGTTCGGCCTCGATTACCAGAACATCCAGTTCAACCACTACTTCTTCGGTGGCGCGGCGCCGGGTCTGGAAGCGAGCAACCCGATCTACGGTCAGACGATCCCGTATCCGACCACGATGTTCGCGACCTCGAACGCCACGTCGATCAAGCAGCTCGGCGTGTATGCGCAGGATCAGGTCGACATCGGCAAGTGGTCGTTCCTGTTCGGCGTGCGCGAGGACTGGGCCAACGAGGATCAGACCTCGTACAAGACCGGCGCGACGACCGAGCAGTTCAACCGCGCCTTCACGTGGCGCGCGGGCGGCGTGTATCAGTTCGACAACGGCGTGGCGCCGTACTTCAGCTACTCGCGCTCGTTCCAGCCGCAGGTCGGCACGTCGTATAGCGGCGAGGCGTTCGCGCCGCTCACGGCCGAGCAGTACGAAGTGGGCGTGAAGTTGCAGCCGAAGGGCTATAACAGCTTCGTCACGGTATCGGCGTTCCATCTCACGCAGAACAACGTCGCGACCACCGATCCGCTGCACACGAGCTTCAGCGTGCTGACGGGCCAGGTGCGTTCGCAGGGCTTCGAGGTGGAAGGGCACGCGAGCCTGACCAACAACCTGCAGCTGATCGCGAGCTACACCTACACGAACCTGCTCAACACCAAGAGCAACACGGCGAATATCGACAAGGTGCCGGTCGGCATTCCGCGCAACACCGCTTCGCTGTGGGCCGATTACACGGTCTCGGCGGGACCGCTCGCGGGCCTGCTGTTCGGCGGCGGCGTGCGTTACATCGGTGGCTCGTATGGCGATACGGCGAACAGCTTCATGACGTCGTCGGCGACGCTGGTCGATCTCTCGCTGCGTTACGACCTCGGCCGCCGCTTCTCGAGCCTGCAAGGCTGGACGACGTGGATCAACGTGTCGAACCTGCTCGATCGCAAGTACTTCGCCTCGTGCACGAGCGCGAACTACTGCTACTGGGGCCAGGGCCGGCTGTTGCTGGCAGGAGCGAAATATCAGTGGTAATTCAACAGGAGGCAGTGCTGCCATGCAGGTTCCCGCAGAACGAACAATGAGTGTCGCCGGCGTGTCGTCCGCGTGGCAGCGGCTGTCTCCCGTGCAGGAAAGCATGTGGTTCATGCAACGCCTCGCGCCCGATTCGGGCGCGTGGCATCTGGCCCGCGCGTTTCATCTGCGCGGGCCGCTCGACGGCGCGGCGCTGCACCGCGCGCTGTTGCGCGTGCGTGCGCGCCAGGCGGTGCTGCGCACGCGCTTCGAGGAACGCGACGGCACGCCGTATCAGATCGCCGATCTGCGTGCCGACGCGGCGCTCGATCCGCTTTTTCTCGATGATCGTGACGATCTCGACGACGCATCGCGTAACGCCATGCTGGCGCGCGTGCTGGAAGACGAAGCGCAACGTCCGTTCGATCTCGCGCGCGAAGGCGCGGCGCGGTTTCGTCTCGTGCGTCTCGCGCCGCACTGGCACGTGTTGTCCGTGGTCGTGCATCACCTGATTTCCGACGGCGGTTCGAACGCCGTTTTCGCGCGCGAACTCGCCAGGGCGTATGGCGATGCGCTACGCGATCCGGTATCCGAAAATGATTCGGATGCCGAAGCACTGGAATGGAAATACACCGATTTCGCCGCGTGGCAGCGCGCACAGCTCGCGGGCGAAAAGGCCCAGGCCGATCTCGCGTGGTGGCGCGCCTATATCGGCACGCCCGACGACAGCTTCGAACTGCCGGGCGATTTTCCGCGCGCGCCGCAGGCCGAACGCCGCGCGCTCGCGCATACGTTTGCGCTGCAGGACACGACGCTCGCCGCGCTGCGCGAACGTTGCAAGGCGGCGCGCTGCACGCCGTTCGTCGCGCTGATGGCTGCGTATCAACTGCTGTTGTGGCGTCACGCGGGCAGCCGCGATTTTTGCGTCGGCGTGCCGACGAGCGGGCGCACGCTCGCCGAATGCGACGACCTGATCGGTCTGTTTGTCGATACGCGCGTGCATCGCGCGCGCCTCGATCCGTCGATGACGGGCCGCGCGCTGCTGGAGAACGTGCGCGCCGACGCGCGCGCCGCGCTCGATCACGCCGACGTGACCTTGCCGCTGCTCGTCGATGCACTCGGTGTGCGGCGCGAGGCCGATCGCCATCCGCTGTTTCAGACGCTGTTCAACGTGCAGGGCGAGGCGGCGTCGGGGCGGCTCGCGCTCGACGGCCTTGAAGTGGAAATCGTCGACGCCGAGAATCCGCTCGCGCGTTTCGATCTGAGTTTCGATGTGCGCGTCGGCGCGCAAACGGTGAGCGTGACGGCGCGCTACGACGCGACGCGCTATCGGCCTGAAACCGTCGCGCGTTTCTGCCGGCATTACGAGGCGCTGCTCGCGGCGCTGTGCGCGGAACCCGATCGCGCGATCGTCGAACTGCCGTATCTGGGCGACGACGAGCGCGCGCGGCTGGCCGCGTGGAGTCGCGCGCACGCCGACTACGGTCCGGCCGTGCCGGTGCATCGGCTGTTCGAGCGCGAAGCGGCCGCGCATCCGGATGCCGACGCCTTGCTTTTCGGCGACGCCGCGCTCAGCTACGCCGAACTCGACGCGCGCGCGAACCGGCTCGCGCAGCGGTTGCGGCGGCTGGGCGTGGGACCGGACGTGAAGGTGGGTATCGGCGCGGAGCGCTCGGTGGAGATGGTGGTCGGCCTGTTCGCGATTCTCAAGGCGGGCGGCGCTTACGTGCCGCTCGATCCCGACTATCCGGCCGAGCGTCTCGCGTACATGATCGAGGACAGCGGCATCGGCCTGCTGCTCACGCAGCACGCGTTGCGCGAGCGCTTCGAGGCGCTGATTCCTCAAGAGCAACACGTCGATCACGCGGATAGCGGTGATAACGCCGCCGCGCGCTGCACCGTCTTCGCGCTCGACACGCTCGATCTCGCGCAGGAATCCGCCTCGTGCCCCGACGTCGCGCTCGATGCGGAAAACCTCGCCTACGTGATCTACACCTCGGGCTCGACCGGGCGGCCGAAGGGCGCGGCGAACCGGCACGGCGCGCTCTTCAACCGGCTCGCGTGGATGCAGGCCGCCTACCGGCTCGACGCGCGCGACACCGTGCTGCAAAAGACGCCGTTCAGCTTCGACGTCTCGGTATGGGAATTCTTCTGGCCGCTGATGACCGGCGCGCGCCTCGCGCTCGCGCAGCCCGGCGACCATCGCGATCCGGCGCGGCTTGTCGGCCTGATCGACGCGCATCGCGTCACCACGCTGCATTTCGTGCCGCCGATGCTGCAGGCCTTCGTCGCCGCGCTCGACCGCCGCGCCGCCGATGCCGATCGTGCCGGTGTCGATCATGCCGATCATGCTAGCGCGCCGCGCGTCTGCGCGAGCCTGCGCCAGATCGTCTGTAGCGGCGAGGCGCTGCCCGCGCCGTTGCAGGACCAGACGCTCGCGCGTCTGCCGCACGTGCAGGTGCACAACCTCTACGGCCCGACCGAAGCGGCCATCGACGTCACGCACTGGACCTGTCGCGCCGGCGACGCCGTGGTGCCGATCGGCCGGCCGATCGCCAATGTGTCGACGCATGTGCTCGACGCAGCGCTCAATCCGCTGCCCGAAGGCGTCGCGGGCGAACTCTATCTGGGCGGCGCGGGCCTCGCGCGCGGCTATCTGAACCGGCCCGCGCTGACGGCCGAGCGCTTCGTGCCCGATCCGTTCGAGCCGGGCGCGCGCCTCTACCGCACGGGCGACCTCGCGCGCTGGCGGCCGGACGGCGCGCTCGACTATCTGGGCCGCCTCGATCATCAGGTGAAGATTCGCGGCTTCCGGATCGAACTCGGCGAAATCGAGGCCGTATTGCAGCGTCAGCCGGGCGTCGAAACCGCCGTCGTCGCCGCGCTCGATGGTCCCAACGGCAAGCGGCTGGTCGCCTATGTGAGCGCGCGCGCGGGTTGCCGCATCGAGCGCGCCACGCTCGCGGCGGCGCTCGGCGCCGAACTGCCCGAGTACATGGTGCCCGCCGCGTGGGTCGAGCTGGCGAGTTTCCCGCTTTCGCCGAACGGCAAGATCGACCGGCGCGCGCTGCCGCAGCCGGGCCACGACGAGCGCGGCTGGGAAGCGCCGCAAGGTGCGGCCGAGACGGCGCTCGCGGCGATCTGGCAACAGGTGCTGGGCGTGGCGCGCGTCGGGCGTCATGACAATTTCTTCGAACTCGGCGGCGACTCGATCCTGAGCCTGCAGATCGTCGAGCGCGCTCGACGCGGCGGCTGGAAGCTCACTCCGCGTCAGGTGTTCGAGCGTCAGTCGGTCGAGCAGCTGGCGAGCGTCGCGCAGGCGATTGAGCGTGGACACAGCGCGGAGCGCAGCACCGAAGCCGCGCAGATCGCGCCCGTGGGCGCCGAAGCCGCGCTGCTGCCGATGCAGGCGTGGTTTTTCGCGCAGCCGTTCGCGCAGCGTCATCACTGGAATCAGGCGGTGTTGCTGACGAGCCGCGCGCCGCTCGACACGGCGTTGCTGGCGCGCGCGCTCGATGCGCTCGTCGCGCATCATGCGGCGCTGCGGCTGCGTTACAGGCAGGA
>NZ_JAAGPN010000306.1:0-8787 GCF_017104805.1 Paraburkholderia sp. Ac-20347
TGGCAGCGGCGCCGTCGCCGGAACCCGCGCAAGCACCGGCAGCAGCGGCGCCTGTAGCCGTACCGCCCGCCGCCGAACCCGCCGCGCGCCAGCCCGTGCGCGGTCATGCGCCGACGGCGTTCGAGTTCCAGCCGCTGTCCGCCTCGTCGGTCGAGTTGCCCGGCTTCGAACTGCTCGAACGCTCGTCGACCGAAATCGAATACGTCTCCGAGGAAAAGCTCGCCGAAACCAGCCAGCTCATCGAGCAGCGCCTGCAGGAATTCAAGGTGCCGGTGACGGTGGTCGGCGCCTCGGCGGGCCCGGTCATCACGCGCTTCGAAGTCGAGCCCGCGCTCGGCGTGCGCGGCAGCCAGATCGTCGGGCTGATGAAGGATCTGTCGCGCGGCCTCGGCCTCACGTCGATCCGCGTGGTCGAGACGATTCCCGGCAAGACCTGCATGGGCCTCGAACTGCCCAATGCAAAACGCCAGATGATCCGCCTCTCGGAGATCCTCGAATCGACGCCTTATCAGCGCTCGCAATCGAAGCTCACGATCGCGATGGGCAAGGACATCGTCGGCCTGCCGGTCGTCACCGATCTCGCCAAGGCGCCGCACATGCTCGTCGCGGGCACGACGGGTTCGGGCAAGTCGGTCGCAATCAACGCGATGATCCTCTCGCTGCTCTACAAGGCAACGCCCGAGGACGTGCGGCTCATCATGATCGACCCGAAGATGCTGGAGCTTTCCGTCTACGAAGGCATTCCGCATCTGCTCGCGCCGGTCGTGACCGACATGAAGCTCGCGGCCAACGCGCTGAACTGGTGCGTCGGCGAGATGGAGAAGCGCTACCGGCTGATGTCGGCCGTGGGCGTGCGCAATCTCGCGGGCTTCAACCAGAAGATCCGCGACGCCGAGGCGAACGAGAAGAAGATCGGCAATCCGTTCTCGCTCACGCCGGAAGCGCCCGAGCCGCTCTCGCCGCTGCCGATGATCGTCGTGGTGATCGACGAACTCGCCGACCTCATGATGGTCGCGGGCAAGAAGATCGAAGAGCTGATCGCGCGTCTCGCGCAGAAGGCGCGCGCGGCGGGCATCCACCTGATTCTCGCGACGCAGCGGCCTTCGGTGGACGTCATCACGGGTCTGATCAAGGCGAACATTCCGACGCGCGTGGCGTTCCAGGTGTCGTCGAAGATCGACTCGCGCACGATTCTCGACCAGATGGGCGCCGAGTCGCTGCTCGGTCAGGGCGACATGCTGTTCCTGCCGCCGGGCACCGGCTATCCGCAGCGCGTGCACGGCGCGTTCGTCGCCGACGAGGAAGTGCATGCGGTGGTCGAGTATCTGAAGCAGTTTGGCGAGCCTGAGTACGTCGAGGGCATTCTCGACGGTCCGACCAGCGAAGGCGCACCGCAGGACCTGTTCGGCGAGTCGCCCGAGGCGGAAGCCGATCCGTTATACGACGAAGCGGTCTCGTTCGTCGTGCGCACGCGGCGCGCGTCGATCTCGTCGGTGCAGCGGCAGTTGCGCATCGGCTACAACCGCGCCGCGCGCCTCGTCGAGCAGATGGAAGCTGCGGGTCTGGTCTCGCCGATGGGCATCAACGGCAGCCGCGAAGTGCTCGTGCCGGGTCAGGCCGAGTAAGCCACAGCACCGCTCGCCCGCTCGCGCAACACGCAACGCGGGCATCAACGAAAAACGCCGCGCCGGACGAATCCGGCGCGGCGTTTTTGTTTGCGCGTGCGTTCGGTGCGCTAAACGCGCTTACTGCGCGACGAACTTGAAGTCGACCGGCGAACCGATCTCGATCTTCTTCGGATTCGCTTCAAGCAGACCCGTTTCCTGATCACGACGGAACACGTAGGCCGTGTCGCTGTTCTGGTTGCCGACGATCAGCCACTGGCCGGTCGGATCGATCGCGAACTCGCGCGGCGACTTGCCGAGGCTCGCCTGGCGGCCGACGCGCTTGAGCTTGCCGCTCGTCTGATCGACGGCGAAGATCGAGATGTCGTTGGCGTCGCCGCGATTCGACACGTAAAGGAACTTGCCGTCAGGCGACAGATGCAGCGCCGCTGCGCCCACCGCGCCCTTGAAGTCCGGCTCGGCGAGTTTCTCGACCTGCTCCAGCTTCAGATGGCCGTCGTCGTAGTTGAACACGCTCACGGTGCCCGCGAGTTCGCTCGTCAGATACGCGTGGCGGCCGTCGTTGCCGAACACCAGGTGACGCGGGCCGGTGCCGGCCTTCACGTCGGTGTAGCGCCATTCGGCCGGGCTCACGAGACCGCGCGAGCCGTCCGGCGTGTAGCGGTAGGTCCAGAGCTTGTCGGTGCCGAGATCCTGCGTGAAGAGATAACGGCCGTCCGGCGAAAACACCGTCGAGTGCACGTGCGCGTTGTCCTGGCGGCCCTTCACCGGACCGCCGCCTTCGTGATGCACGGTCAGCACCGACTGGCCGAGCTTGCCGTCCTGCTCGATCGGCAGCACCGCGAAGCTGCCGCCCGGATCGGCGGCCACCGAGTAGTTGGCGACGAACAGATACTTGCCGTCCGGCGACAGGCTCAGATAGCACGGGTCGTTGCCCTGCGCCGACACCTTGTCGAGGAACGTGAGCTGACCGCTCGCGGCGTCGAAGCCGAACGCGCTGACGTCGCCGCGCACGCTGGCCGGGCCGTTGTCGCCGGGCAGTTCGTTGACGGCGTAGACGTGACGCTTGTCCTTGCTGACCACGAGATAAGACGGGTTCACCGTCTTCGCGACGCTCACCTGCTGCGCGTCGCCGGTCTTCGAATCGAAACGATAGACGTAGAGGCCTTCGCTCTTGCCACCCGTGTAGGTGCCGACGATCAGGTTGTAGACGCCATTCGCGGCGACCTCGGCGGGCGCCGCGGCCGTGCTGCCTTGCGCGAACGCGGTCGTCGCGGCGGCAACGCTGGCCATGATGGCAATCCCTTTGATGATCTGACGAATGAGCCCGCGCGGCGCGGTGCGCGAATTTGCGTGCGAACGTGCGTTCATGCGCGAGACGGGCACGCCGATTGCGGCTGCGTGGCCTTGAAACATGTCGACCTCCTTTCTTCTTGTCGAACCTGGATGGAGCTGATCGGCAGCGCGCGGCGCGTGGCGGGCGAAACCCATGAAGCGTGGCGCGAGCACGATTGTTATGAGGGTTAGACCAGTATAAGTGAGGATGCGCGCGCCTGATGGCCAGACGCTCATTGGGACGCCGGACGCGCGAGCCTCGACATCGGTATCACCCGGATCGCGCTGCATACGCGTCCGATTCGAGTCCCCCGCGCCCCGCTCAAAAGGAGTGAATATGAACATCCATGTCGCCATCGGCCCGCTCGTCGCGCTCATCGCCGGCATTCTGATTCTCGTCGTGCCGCGCCTGCTCAACTACATCGTTGCGCTCTACCTCATCATCATCGGGATCGTGGGATTGTTCGGCACGAACGGGCATTTCTGACGCCCGGCCGACACGAAATCGCCTTATCCGAAAGTTCCCGCATCAGCTTCTTGCGCGCCGTGCACGTCGAAACGCGTTGCGCGAGCGGCCCTGCACCCACTACTCTTGTGCGTGCATGCGCCTCATCGACTGTTTTGACCGTTTTTTCGCGTAACGCTGTCAATCTGCTTACCATGCCTGCACTTATCGAAGACTATGCCTTGATCGGCGACGGCCACACGGCCGCGCTCGTCTCCCGAGAGGGTTCCATCGACTGGCTCTGCTGGCCGCGCTTCGACTCCGGCGCGTGCTTCGCGGCGCTGCTCGGCACCGAAGCCAACGGCCGCTGGCTGATCGCCCCCGCGCCCGCCGCCGACGGCTCGCGCGCCGACATCAAGATCACGCGCCGTTATCGCGGCGACACGCTGATCCTCGAAACCGATTTCGAAACGCCCGACGGCGCCGTTACGCTGATCGACTTCATGCCGCCCGGCAACGGCTGGAGCGAACTCGTGCGCATCGTCGTGGGACGCCGCGGCACGGTGCGCATGCAGTGCGAACTCGTGATGCGCTTCGACTACGGTTTTTCGGTGCCGTGGGTGAGTCGCCTCGCGTACGAGAGCGGCATCAAGGCCACCGTCGGCCCGGACACCGTCGTGCTGCGCACGCCCGTCGATCTGCAGGGCGAAAACATGCACACGGTCGCCGAGTTCGAGGTCAAGGAAGGCGAGCGCGTGCCGTTTTCGATGGCCTACGCGGCCTCGCATCTGCGTCTGCCGCCGCCGCGCGATCCGTTCACGGCGCTCGCGCGCACCGAGAACTACTGGGCCGAATGGGCCGCGCGCGGCACCGTCGAAGGCCGCTGGGCCGAGCCGATCCGCCGCTCGCTCATCACGCTCAAGGCGCTGGCCTACGAGCCGACGGGCGGCATCGTCGCCGCGCCCACGACCTCGCTGCCCGAACAGCTCGGCGGCACGCGCAACTGGGACTACCGCTACTGCTGGCTGCGCGACGCCACCATCACGCTGCTCGCCATGATGCGCGGCGGCTACTACGACGAAGCGCGCGCCTGGCGCGCGTGGCTCGGTCGCGTGATGGCGGGTTCGCCCTCGCAGTTGCAGATCATGTACGGCATCGCGGGCGAGCGCCGCCTGCCCGAGTTCGAACTCGACTGGCTGCCCGGCTACGAAGGCGCGAAGCCCGTTCGCGTCGGCAATAACGCGGTCGGTCAATTGCAGCTCGACGTCTACGGCGAAGTCATGAACGCACTGCATCTCGCGCGCGTGGGCGGACTGCAAGCCGACGAAACCGCGTGGTCGATCCAGTGCGCGATGCTCGAACATCTGGAAACGATCTGGACCGAGCCCGACGAAGGCATCTGGGAAACGCGCGGCGGGCGCCAGCACTTCACGTTCTCGAAGGTCATGGCGTGGGTCGCGTTCGACCGCTGCGTGCGCTCGGCGGAGCAGTTCGACCTGCCCGGCCCGGTCGATCACTGGCGCGAGCTGCGCGACACCATCCACGCGACCATCTGCGAGCGCAGTTTCAACACGGAGTTGAACTCCTTCACGCAGATCTACGGCGGCACCGATCTCGATGCGAGCCTGCTGCTGATGCCGCTGGTCGGCTTCCTGCCCGCGAAGGATCCGCGCATCGCGGGCACGGTGAAGGCCATCGAGCGCGACCTGATGTGCGAAGGCTTCGTGATGCGCTACCGCACCACCGACTTCAACGACGGCCTGCCGCCCGGCGAAGGCACCTTCCTCGCGTGTAGCTTCTGGATGGTCGACAACCTTGCGCTCCAGGGCCGCATGGACGACGCGCGCAAGATGTACGAAAGGCTGCTCGCGCTCGCCAACGACGTTGGCCTGCTCGCCGAGGAATTCGATCCGATCGCCGGCCGACTTGTGGGAAATTTCCCACAGGCTTTCTCGCATGTGGCGCTTGTGCACACCGGGCTGAATCTGATGCGGCACGAGCAGGAAATGGCCAGCGAGACGGGCCACCCGGCCACGCCGCAATCGGCCCTGGAAGCGGACCTTGCGGACAAATCGGCGACAGCGGCCTCGTAATTGTTCGAAAGCGTGGCCTAAAGCGCCGATCGCTTTGCGCGAGGTGGGTTACACTGGGATGCTGCATTGCACAACATTCTGGGGTCCGATATGATCGACCGCGTATTCGAGCAGGCCGTCGGACACGCTGTTCTGACCCTGCAGGGCACGCCGCGCGGGCATTCCGGGCAGCATGCGCGCGCGATCGGCGCGAAAGCCACGCATGCGCCTCAAGCGGCGCCATCCCAGGCCGATAAACAGCCTGACCGACCCACTCTCCCAGCCCGCCGCCGCCCACCCGCGCAGCGGCGCGGCGCGGGGGCGAACCACCCCTGATGCTGGAGCATCCATGCTCTACCAAATTCGTGAATACCAGCGCGCCTTGCTGAGCCCGCTTACCGCGTGGGCCCAGGCGGCGTCCAAGTCGTTTTCGAACCCGTCGAGCCCGTTCTCGCTGATCCCGGGCGCCACGCGTCTCGCGGCCGGCTACGAACTGCTGTATCGACTCGGCAAGGACTACGAAAAGCCCGAATTCGACATCCGCCAGATCGAGAAAGACGGTTTTCACATTCCGATCGTCGAGCAGACCATCGTCGAAAAGCCGTTCTGCCGCCTGCTGCGTTTCAAGCGCTACGCCGACGACTCCGGCGCCGTCGCCGCGCTCAAGGACGAGCCCTCGGTGCTGGTCTGCGCCCCGCTCTCGGGCCACCACGCCACGCTGCTGCGCGACACGGTGCGTACGCTGCTGCAGGACCACAAGGTCTACATCACCGACTGGATCGACGCGCGCATGGTGCCGCTCGACGCCGGTCCGTTCCATCTCGACGACTACATCGCGTACATCCAGGAATTCATCCGTCATATCGGTGCGAAGAATCTGCACGTGATGTCGGTGTGCCAGCCGACGGTGCCCGTGCTCGCGGCCATTTCGCTGATGGCGTCGCGCGGCGAAGCCACGCCGCTCACCATGACGATGATGGGCGGTCCGATCGACGCGCGCCGCAGCCCGACGGCGGTCAACTCGCTCGCCACCGAGCACTCGCTGGAGTGGTTTGCGAACAACGTCATCCACACGGTGCCGGCCAACTATCCGGGCGAGGGCCGCGAGGTCTATCCGGGCTTCCTGCAGCATGCGGGCTTCGTGGCGATGAACCCGGGCCGTCACACCACCGCGCACTGGGACTTCTACAAGAGCCTGCTGCGCGGCGACGAAGAGGACGCCGAAGCACATCGCCGTTTCTACGACGAATACAACGCGGTGCTCGACATGGCCGCCGAGTATTACCTCGAGACCATCCAGACCGTGTTCCAGGACTTCCGCCTGGCCGAAGGCACGTGGGACGTCGCGGGCGAGCGCGTGCGGCCGCAGGACATTCGCGAAACGGCGCTCTTCACGATCGAAGGCGAACTCGACGACATTTCGGGCTCGGGCCAGACGCATGCCGCGCATGATCTGTGCACGAGCATTCCCGAAGCGAACCGTCATCGCCTGACCGCGGAAAAGTGCGGCCACTACGGCATTTTCTCGGGCCGCCGCTGGCGCACCATCATCTATCCGCAACTGCGCGAATTCTTCCGCCAGTATCAGCAGACGAAGCAGTCGAGCAAGGAAAGCGCAGTCGTCTGAGTTCGACGCTGCACACGTATCAGCGCATACGAAAACGCCGCGCCGGTTCTTCAACCGGCGCGGCGTTTTTTCATGGCGACGCGTAACGGGCTACTTGCGCAGCAGGAACGCGAGCAGCATTTCGGTGTTGAGCTTGATGATCTCGGCGCGTTCGGCAGGCGCGCTGAAGTCACGGCCCATCGTGGCGTTGATGGTGTAGCGGTTCGAGACGATGTAGTAGCCCATGCCCGAGAGCGTCACGTACAGACGCAGCGGATCGATGTCGGAACGGAACAGGCCCGCGGCCTCGCCGCGCGCGAGGATCGAACCGAGCGTGGCGACGATCGGCGACACCATCTCGTGAATGCGCGTGGACTTCTGCATGTAGCGCGCCTCGTGCAGGTTCTCGTTGTTCACGAGCCGCAGGAGTTCGGGATGATCGCGGTAGTAATCCCAGACGAAATGCGCGAGCCGCGTGATGGCCTCGACCGGTGCGAGCCCGGCCAGGTCGAGCGCGCGCTCGGCCTCGTTCAGCGCGCCGAACGCGTGTTCGAGCACCGCAGTGAACAACTGCTCCTTGCTTCCGAAGTAGTAGTAGAGCATGCGCTCGTTGGTTTCCGCGCGTCGCGCAATCTGGTCGACGCGGGCGCCAAACAGGCCGCCGCTCGCGAATTCTTCCGCCGCGGCTAGCAGAATGCGGCGGCGCGTGCCTTCAGGATCTCTTTTGATTTTCGGCTGATTCATGGTGGCAGGATCGCTCGATAGGCGCGCGGGCTCCCGCTTCGCGCCGCCGGGCCTCTCCAAACCCATGTAGCGGCAGCGTAACTGCGGGGCGCGCCAGGTTAATGGACTGACACCCTTCTTTTTCGGTCTTGCACGTCGACGCGCGCCGTCGCCGGCCCCCTCGCCTGACGATGCGTCGTGAAGCACTCCTCTGTGCCCGACCCGAATCCCGCACGCCCGCCAAGCTGGACTGGCGCAATGCCTGCGCGGCCGTTCGCGATTCGAATTAAGCGCTTTGATTATGGCACATGCCCTGCCGATGGCAATGCGGGAAATCGGCGATAATGCGGGCTTTGGCGCCGCGCGCGCGAGCCTCGCCAGGCGGCCCTGCCGTCTCGCTTGAGTTGCCAGCGTGCCGCCGCCCGGCCCGCTCCCCATTCCCCCCGGGCCCGCCCAGAAGTCGCGACCGTGAACGAACCTAAAACACTTGCAGATCGCATCGAAGATCTGCTGCCCCAGACGCAATGCACCAAGTGCGGCTATGACGGCTGCCGGCCCTACGCCGACGCTGTCGCGGCCGGCACCGCCAACTACAACCAGTGCCCGCCCGGCGGCGCCGAGGGCGTCGAACGCCTCGCCAACCTGCTGGGCAAGCCGGTTATTCCGATCAATCCGGTCAACGGCGTCGAACGTGCGCGCCCCGTCGCGTTCATCGACGAACAGGTCTGCATCGGCTGCACGCTGTGCATGCAGGCATGTCCCGTCGATGCGATCGTCGGCGCGCCCAAGCAGATGCACACCATCGTCAAGGATCTCTGCACGGGTTGCGACCTGTGCGTGGCGCCCTGCCCGGTCGATTGCATCGCGATGATTCCGGTGACGGGCGACGCCACCGGCTGGGACGCCTGGACGCAGCAGCAGGCCGATGACGCGCGCCTGCGCCACGACCGCCGCCAGGCGCGCCTCGCGGCCGAGCGCAAC
>NZ_JAAGPN010000307.1:0-8854 GCF_017104805.1 Paraburkholderia sp. Ac-20347
TTGCGCGGCCGTGGGCGCGTCGAAGCTGCGCCGGAACCAGCCGGCCACGGCCGGATGGAATTGCGCGAGCGCGTCGTCGCCGGACGCGGCGCGGCGGCGGCGCGGCTTCACCGGCGGGTCGGCACGGAACGAGGCGGTCGAAGGCGGGTTCATGCGCACGAAGATGAGGGCGCGTTACGCGAATTTCCAGGCGTGCGAATTTCCAGGCGTCGCGCCGGATGTCGCGGGCGCGCGCCGCGTGTCGAAGCTGTCTGCAGACGTTGCTCGATGAAGTTGTCCAAAGCGTCACGCCAGTCTGGCAGGTTTCGGTCGCGCGTGCCGGCGTCGCGCCCGCTTCCGGCACGCGGCGCGCGAACGCAGTATCCTCGCCCCGTTGGACGTTTCCTCGACCCCGCAAGTGTCATCAGGAGTTCCACCATGCGATTGAATCCTCTGGGCCGCACCGGCCTGTTCGTGTCCGAACTATGTCTTGGCACCATGACGTTCGGAGGCGGCGCCGGCATCTGGAACCAGATCGGCGATCTGCAACAGGCCGACGCCGAACGCCTCGTCGGCCGCGCGCTCGACGCGGGCATCAACTTCATCGATACCGCCGACGTCTACTCGCAAGGCGTTTCCGAGCAGATCACGGGACAGGCGCTCAAGAACCTCAAGGTCGTGCGCGATCAGGTCGTGATCGCGACCAAGGTGCTCGGCGAAATGGGTCCGTCGCCGAACCAGCGCGGCGCGACGCGCTATCACATCATGGAAGGCGTGAAAGCAAGCCTTAAGCGCCTGCAGCTCGACCACATCGACCTCTATCAGATTCACGGTTTCGACCCGGCCACGCCGATCGAGGAAACCGTGCGCGCGCTCGACACGCTCGTGCAGCACGGCCACGTGCGTTATGTGGGCGTCTCGAACTGGGCGGCGTGGCAGATCGTGAAGGCGCTCGGCATCGCGCATCATCACGGGCTCGCGCAGTTTCAGTCCTTGCAGGCGTATTACACGATCGCGGGCCGCGATCTCGAACGCGAAATCGTGCCGATGCTCGCGAGCGAAGGACTCGGGCTGATGGTGTGGAGCCCGCTTGCGGGCGGCCTGCTGAGCGGCAAATATGGCCGCGACAAGCAGGGCGAAGCGGGCAGCCGCCGCACGACTTTCGATTTTCCGCCGGTGGAGCGCGAGCGCGCGTGGGATTGCATCGATGCGATGCGGCCGATCGCGGAGCAAAAGGGCGTGTCGGTGGCGCAGATCGCGCTGGCGTGGCTGCTGCATCAGCGCGCGGTGACGACGGTGATCATCGGCGCGAAACGCACGGATCAGCTCGACGACAACGTGGCCGCCACGAAGGTCAAGCTCAGCGCGGAAGAACTGGCGATTCTCGACGATGTCAGCGGCTTGCCCGCCGAGTATCCGGGCTGGATGCTCGCGCGTCAGGGCGACGCGCGCCGCGAGCAGCTGAAGCAGGCCGCGCGCGATTGAGGCGATTGAGCCGTCAGAAAAAGAAAGGCCGCCCGCGCGCGCGTTCGTGAGAACGCGGCGCGGACGGCCTCTCAGCGGCAGTTAGCGTGACTTCAGCGCGATTACTGCGCCGCGACGATCTTCAAGTGGTTCTTCACCGAGCTCACGCCCGACACGCCTTCCACGACCTGCTTGGCGTTGTCGCGGTCTTCGGCGGTCGGCACGGTGCCGGTCAGCGAAACGATGCCCTTACGCGTCTTCACGTGAATGTGCTCCGACTTCACGTTCTTCGCGCCGAGCAGCTCGGCCTTCACCTTGGTCGTGATGGTGGCGTCGTCGACGTGCTGGCCCACGCTTTCCGAGCTGGCCGGCGCGGTGGCCGCGCTGTTCGTCTGGGCGCCCGCCACGAGCGCGAAGGTCATGCAGGCGACGCCTGCGGCGGTCTTGAGCAGAGGAATGCGGTTCATGGTTTCTCCTTTTCTGGTTGTATCCGACGACTGTCACCGCAAGGTCCGTGCCGCGCTGCGCAAAAAATCTGAAAAATGGGGCTGGCGAACGGCGCGGAAGGCGCACTATCTGGGACCGGAGCGGGAATCGAGCCGATTTCTGAGCGATGGCGCGGAAATCGTCGGAGGGCTTCCTGTCGCGAAAATGGCAGGAAGATGGCGCATCAATCCGACGCTAATCGGGCACGCAATTTTTCCGGGTCATTGTAAAAACGTCGGTGGCGCACTGGAATTTGTCCGTTGATTTGCGCTGCCGCAAGTCGCGATCCTGTTTGAAAACAAGCGCTTGTAAAAACTGGCATGGGTGTTGCATCAGGAAGGCCAACGCTCAACTCATTTCAAGAACGGGACCGCCATGCCTTCCATCGCGTTACAAACGCGCCAGCATCTGGCGCTGACGCCGCGCCTCCAGCAGGCTGTGCGTCTGCTGCAGCTCTCGTCGCTCGAATTCCAGCAGGAGCTGCGTGAAGCGCTCGACACCAATCCGTTCCTCGAATACGTTCCGCCCGCGACGGAAACCGGCGAAGCCGCCGAGGCCGCCGACGGCGCGGCGGGCATCGGCGCCGCAGCCGATGCGCCCACGGCCGTGGCCGAGATGCCGGAAGGCGGCATGGACGGCGGCATGGAATCCCCGATGCCGCAAGACGCATCGAGCTACAACGACGAACCCGCCAGCTACGGCGACGACAACTCCGGCTACCCGGACGACGGCGCCTCGTATTCCGCCGACATGCCGTCGACGGGCGCGATGCGCACCTCGTCGAATTACCGTGGCTCGGAAGATGGCGATTCCGACGCCTCCGACTGGGTGCGCGTGCCGCTCTCGCTGCGTGAGCAACTGCATGACTCGCTGCGTCTGTCGCCGCTCGACGACCTCGACCGCGCGGCGGCCCAGATCGTCATCGAAGCGCTCGACGACGACGGCTATCTGCGCCAGGAACTGTCCGAACTGACCGATTTCGAAGACATCGGCGAAGCGCTCGACGAAGACCGCCTGCGCGTGGCGCTGCGCGTCGTGCAGACGCTCGATCGCCCCGGCATCGGCGCGCGTTCGCTGTCCGAATGTCTGTCGCTGCAACTCGAAGCGATGCCCGAAGACACGCCGCATCGCGATCTCGCGCTGCAGATCGTCACGCAGCATCTCGAACGCCTCGCGCGCCGCGAAAACGGCGAGCTGCAACGCCAGCTCGGCTGCGATGCGCAGGCGCTCCAGGCCGCGACGGCGCTGGTGCGCCGCCTCGATCCGAAGCCGGGCAACCACTACGGTCGCGCCGACGGCGGCTACGTGGTGCCGGACGTGATCGTGCGTCAGGTGCGCGGCAAGTGGGTCGTGAGCGTGAATCCGGCGATCGAGCCGCGCGCGCGCATCCACAAGCTCTACGCCGAAATGTTCGCGCGTTCCGACCAGACGAGCCGCTCGCCGCTCGCGCAGCAATTGCAGGAAGCGCGCTGGCTGATCCGCAATGCGCACAAGCGCTGCGAGACGATTCTGCGCGTGGGCGAATGTATCGTCGCGCGTCAGAAGGCGTTCTTCCAGTACGGTGAAATCGCGCTGCGTCCGATGCTGCTGCGCGATGTCGCCGACGAACTCGGCCTGCACGAATCGACGGTTTCGCGCGCCACGGGCAACAAGTACATGGCCACGCCGCGCGGCATCTTCGAATTCAAGCGCTTCTTCCCGCGCGAGCTGGAAACGCGCACGGGCGGCACGTGCTCGGCGGCGGCGGTGCGCGCGCTGATCAAGGAAATGATCGACGCGGAAAATCCGAAGGATCCGCTGTCGGACGTCGTGCTGACGCAGGAACTCGAAAAGCAGGGCGTGCAGGTGGCGCGCCGCACCGTGACCAAGTACCGGCAGATGATGAAGCTGCCTGCGGCGGAAATGCGTCGGCAGATTTAAGCGGCGTCCGCGTCGAACGATTTCGACACAGCGGCGGCGGAGCGATCCGCCGCCGTTTTTTTGCGTGCCGCTCGTGGACGATCGTAGACGTCGGGCGATGGACGAGCCTGGTTAGAATGCGAGCGAATGCTCAGTTTTTAACGCTCGCACGGACTTGCCGATCACCATGACCACCACGCCACGCGGCGGCGCACGTCGTCGCCCCACGCCGCTCGACGCTCGCAAGCAACCGAGGCAGCGCCGCTCGGCGGCAACCGTCGACGCGATTCTCGAAGCCGCCGCGCGTCTGCTCGAAACGCGCGGACTCGGCGGCTACACGACCAACGCCATCGCCGAACGCGCGGGCGTGAGCGTCGGCTCGCTCTATCAATACTTTCCGAACCGCGACGCACTCACGGTCGCGCTGATCGACCGCGAGAGCGCGCCGTTGCTCGCGGCGCTGGACCGCGCGAGCGCGTCGTCGAGCTGCGAGGCGGCCATGCGCGAACTGATTCGCGCATCGGTGGCGCACCAGATGCGGCGGCCCGTGCTCGCGCGCGTGCTCGACTTCGAGGAAGAGCGCCTGCCGCTCGGCGAGCGCGATGCGCGCGTGGGCGAGCGTCTGCATGCCACGCTGATGTACGCGTTTGCGCTGCCCGACGCGCCGCGTCTGCCCGATCCTCACACGGCCGCGCACGACGTCTACGCGATCGTGCGCGGCATGGTCGACGGCGCAGGCGCGCGCGGCGAAACCGACGCCGCCGCGCTCGAAGCGCGCGCGACGCATGCGGTGGTCGGCTATCTGTCGTGTTCGGAGCGCGCGGGTGACGGCTTGTGACGCCGGACGTTGAGCGACGCGGTCTCAGGCATTCGCGCCGCGCTCGCGCAGCCGCTCGATGAGCGCAATCGCGGCGGCGGGATTGTGCGCCTTGTGGCCGCTAATGACGTAGAGAAACACGTCGCGGCCCGTTTTCGCCTTGAGCGGTGTCGCGTAGGTGTCGAGATCGTCGGGCGTCTCGCCTTGCGCCCACGCGATCGCGCGATCGGCCCAGCGGTCGAGGTCGGCGTTCGCGTAGCCGTGCCGGTGTTTCGCCTGCGTGCCCATGATGCGCGCGTAGACGAAGGGCGCGCTCGCATCGGCGATCTGCGGATAGTCGGAATCGCCCGACATCACGATCGCCGCGTTGCGACTGCGCGCGAGCGCGACGAACTCCGGCGTGCAGAAACTCTCGTGCCGCACTTCGAGCGCGTGCCGCAGCGCACGGCCTTCGACCTGCGCGGGCAGCAGTTCGAGAAAGCGCGCGTAGTCGTCGGGCTCGAAGCGTTTGGTCGGCATCAACTGCCAGTTGATCGGGCCGAGTTTGTCGCCGAGTTCGAGCAGGCCGCCCGTCAGAAAGCGCTCGATCGACGCGCCGGCTTCCGCGAGCACGCGCCGGTTCATGGCGAAACGCGGGCCTTTCAGTGCGAACACGAAGTCGTCGGGCGTTTCGTCGCGCCAGCGCGCGAAGCTCGTGGGACGCTGCGCGCCGTAGTACGTCGAATTGATTTCGATTGAGGTGAGGTGGCGGCTCGCGTAGTCGAGTTCGAGGCGCTGCGCGAGTCCGTCCGGATAGAACGTGCCGCGCCACGGCGCGAAGATCCATCCGCCGATCCCGACGCGGATGCGTCCCGTTTTCTTGCGTGAGGTCGTGCGGGCTGTCGCAGGGGAGCGTGTCATGGTTTCGTCCGTGTTCGAGCGCGGGCAGCGGCGATTTGGCGCGCTCGCCGCAGGGCGGATTCACTGGCAGATCTTCGGAGCGTTTTAGGCATAGTCCGATATTTTCTGGGATGGAGTGAGGCTAATTTAGTCGGTGTGTGTCAGACAAACCTCACTTGGAATATCAGATGCAGTCTCGTCCTACTTCAGAGCTGACCGACGCGCAATGGCGCAGCGTCGAGCCGCTCTTCCATGAAATCCGCTCCAGCGGCCCGCGTCGCGGTCGTCCCGCGCATAGCTCGCGCGCCGTGTTCGAAGGCATCGTCTGGGTGCTCACGACCGGTTCCGTGTGGGCGAAGCTGCCCGAGCATTACCCGGACTTCCGCACCTGCCATCGCCGCTTCAAGCTCTGGTTCGACGCGGGCCTCGTGCAACAGGCCATGTCGCATCTCTACGGCGAAGAAGGCCTCGCGATGTGTGCGGCCATGAGCGCGCGCATGCAGCCGTGGCGCGCGCCCGCCGGGCGCAAGGCGCCTCGGTTTCCGCTAGCCTTTTCGCTGCGCTGGCCGGTCGCGCGCACGTGATGCGGCGGGGCGGCCGTCGTCCACTGGCCGTCGCCTGTCTCAGGCGGATGAGGAGTCCGCCTAAAACAATACCGGAACAATCCGCATCAATCCACCAAAGCCAATGCTGGCGGGAATTACGTCAATATTTCACGTCGCAACATACCGTGCCAATCCTCGCGAATCCGCTATACTTTTGTGGGTCGATCGTGGGTTGGATATCATGGCAAAGGCAGTGAACCGGCTTACCCAGGCATTCGTCAATCGCACAGCCGAAGCGGGCGACTACTGCGACGGCAATGGCTTGTATCTCCAGATCACCAAAGCGGGCGTCAAATCCTAGCTGCTCCGCTACATGCGCCAGGGCCGCGCCCGCTATATGGGTCTGGGGCCGCTGCATACCGTCGGACCGGCTTACGCGCGCACTCGCGCGCTCGAATGCCGCCGCCAGCTACTCGACAGAGTCGATCCGCTCGACGCCCGCAAGGGCGAGCGCGCAGCTGCAAAGGTCGAGATGGCGAAAGGCATGACGTTCGCAGAAAGCGCGACGGCCTAATTGAACTGGTGCTGGATTGGGCGACAGTGCGCGGTTACCGTACCGGCGACAATCCGGCTCGTTGGCGCGGTCATCTGGACAAGTTGCTGCCGCAACGCTCCGAGGTTCAAAAGGTCGAACATCATCCGGCCTTGCCCTATGCCGAACTGGGCGCATTCATCGCTGAACTGAAGCAGCAGCCCGGCACGGCAGCGCGAGCGCTCGAACTTCTCATTCTCACGGCTGCCCGTACCGGCGAAATCATTGGTGCGCGTCGCGACGAATTCGACCTGACAGCGTGTGTATGGGTCGTGCTCCGCCGAGCGCATGAAAATGGGCAAGGAACATCGGGTGCCGCTGTCGCCTGCCGCCGTGTCGATCGTCAACGTCGCGTGGGCCGAAAGCAAGAGCGACTGGCTATTTCACTCACCTCGCAAACCGGACAAGCCGCTGTCAAACATGGCATTGCTGGCGGTTCTCAAGCGCATGGGCCGCGCCGATTTGACCAGTTATGGCCTTCGTTCGACTTTTAGAGATTGGAGCGGCGAGACGACGCACCTCCCACGCGAGGTCATCGAAGCGGCGCTGGCGCACGGCATCAAGGACAAGAGCGAAGCCGCTCACGCACGAGGCGATTTGGTCGTCAAACGCCGCAAGCTCGTGGAAGCCTGGGCGCGGTACGCAAACGCAGGACCGGCCGGGCCGAACGTCGTAGAACTCGCCGCCAGCAAAAAGGCTGTTTAAACATTTCCGCTCCCTTGACACACAAGTCGAAGACGTGTTGGCTGTACGGAGCGGCGCTGCGCTAGACAGTCGGGCCACCGCCAGCAACGACAAGTGTTGCGCCACACGACGTACTACTGCCGTGGTGCGCGATCCTGCGGCCATCAATCGTCCCCATGCCGCCGCGCGTAATGACGGCGGGACCATGCATAGGGCACGTCATCATGTCACCCACGCGGGCGGCAGGAATGCCGCCTATCGTGACGCACGGGACGGTGGTTACGACTGCGCCGCCGTGGGTTGTTAATGCTCCGAGTGTTGCGGCTGGAGATTGCATATCAAAGCTTCCTGCGAAGTCCGTCTAACGTGGAAGTTACCAATTCATGGAAGCAATTCCATTCTTCACGATTGCATATAGAGACCAAAGACTCAACGACGACAGCCCATTGTTTCTTTGAATATTTTTCGAGCATGACATCCAACCTACTACTGTCATGATCGGCTACCAATCTATGAAATTCGTTGAGCACTGAGTCAGGAAAAGCACCATAAAGCTCACTCCCCTGCAACATCATCCTTAGATATAGAGGAGCAAAAAATGAAAACGCGCCTGGCGTCATGAAACCAAGACACGCCGAAGGATCATGCTTGTATTCTTCGTTCAATTGACGGGCTGTAATATCCCATCGACGTCTACCTCGAAAAAAAGTGTCCACGTCAGAAGACTCAATTCCCGATCTACTCGTTATAGCCTCATGCTCGGGATACTTCTCATTTGGGAAGGCCGAAAAATCGACGTTCATATCTACGTCTCCTATTTCCCAACGTTCATTAGTCGAGCGTCGCACTTTGCAACGTTCCCCCATGCATCAAGCGCTTGATCTCGATGTACTTTATCCCCGCCAGCAAAGCACTTCTTATTTATCAAATCTCTTGCTTGCGCGCATTCTCGGTTCGTTGCCCTTAGAGCCTCAATCTCAACGGGGTTGTTCATTCGGTTTATTCCTGCGCAACTACGCTTTTGCTTACACGCTCTGTCCACCTCGTCTTGAAGTCTTCGTTGCTCCTCTGGGCCACAGTTTCCAGGCGGTTGCAGCGTATCTACTATCGGACTTACTTTGTTGCCGGCATTGTCGGTATTTAACGACGATGCCATCCAGACGAATACACCAAGCCCTGCAATTGCGCCAAGAACTCCACCGACAGCAGTTCCCAATCCTGGGAATACCGCTGTCCCAGCGGCAGCACCGGCTTCCGCTCCAACTGCAATCGATGCAAGCCCGACCGGATCAATGCCTCCTAAAGGACGGTTGTGCGCATAAGCATAGCAATTCATGCCACCAATGAGCCCAATCGGATCCTGATTTACATAGCGGCCCGCCTGCGGATCGTAATACCGGAAACGGTTGTAGTGCAGACCCGATTCAGCATCGAAATACTGGCCCGGAAAGCGGATCGGGTTATCGATCTCATGCTTCAGATAGCGCCGCGTCTTGCCGTAGGCGCTGA
>NZ_JAAGPN010000308.1:0-8771 GCF_017104805.1 Paraburkholderia sp. Ac-20347
TCGATCACGCCACCGACGCCGCGAGCCTGTCCGCCGCTGCGGAGCTGGGCGGCGACGCCTTGCCGCCGACGCTGTTCGACAAGCTGGAGCCCACGCAAGCCAACGGCCCCGACGCGCTGCGCGAAGACCGCGCGGAGCACGGCACGCATCCGCAAGGTGTGGCGCCCGGCGAACCGGAAACGCTCGCCGACGCCACCGACGCCGCGAGCTTCGCCGCGGCTGCGGAGTTGGGCGCATCGGCGCTGCCGCCGGAAGGTCTGGCCGAGCCACACCCGATCGAATTGACGATGCCGGGCGAAGACCCGACTCAAGCCGAAACTCACGCCGACGCTCACGATAAACCGCTCGCGACTGACGCCTTTGAAGCCGCCGAGGCCGAAGGCGAACCCGCACCGTTCGCGCCGCACGCGCGCGAACCGCAGCCGCTCGAATTGCGCATGCCCGGCGATCCGGAGCCCGAGCCGGCTGCGCCCGCAGAACCCGTTGTTCCCGCAGTTTCCGCAGAAGAATCAATGCCCTACCAAGAAGTCCCGCAAGAGTTTCCGAAAACCGCAGTCGATGCGCTCGGCAGCATCGAAATGTCGTTGCCGCCGCGCGTGGAAGTGCCGGATGCGCCGGCCATGCCCGATTTCCCGTTCGCGACCGAACCGTCCGCCACGTCGGGCGCGACGCTCGGTCAGCCCCTGCCGTTCGGCCAGCCGCCCGCGCCGCTCGCCGGCCAGGCGATCGAAGCCGGTACCGCGGGCATCGGCTCCATCGCGGGTCTGGGCGCGCCGCGTTTCGGCACGCTTTCGCTCGATTTCGACCTGAACCTGCCGCCCGATTCCGCCGAGCCGCTGCCGGTTTTCTCGCCCGATCAACTCGCGCGCATCGCGCGCAACAAGCTGGATCTCGCGCACGAGTACATCGCGCTGGGCGATCTGTCGGGCGCACGTGCGCTGATCAACGAAGTGATCGAGTCGAGCGACCACGCCACGCGCGCCGACGCGCAGGCGCTGCTGTCGACGCTCTCGCCGCTGTCCTGACGCCTGCCGCATGCGAATCGCGTTAGGCATTCAGTACGACGGCGCCGCGTTCTGCGGCTGGCAATCGCAGCCGCACGGCAAGACCGTGCAGGACGCGCTCGAGCGCGCGCTGCGCGAGTTCGCCACGGTGCCGCTGTCCACGGTGGTTGCGGGCCGCACCGACACGGGCGTGCACGGGCTGGGCCAGGTCGTGCATTTCGACACCGATCTCGATCGCACCGATTTTTCGTGGGTGCGCGGCACCAACGCGTTCCTGCCGTCGACGGTCGCGGTGCAGTGGGCCAAGCCCATGCCCGAGACGTTCCACGCGCGTTTCGCTGCCTTCGAGCGCACCTATTACTACGTGCTCTACGTGCACCCGGTGCGTTCGCCGATGCTGGCGGGCCGTTCCGGCTGGATTCACACGCCGCTCGACGTCGATGCGATGCGCGAGGCGGCCCAATGCCTGATCGGCGAGCACGATTTTTCGGCGTTCCGCTCCTCGGAGTGCCAGTCGAAGACGCCGGTCAAGCACCTGTACCAGATCGACATCCGGCCGCAGGGCGACTTCATCCACTTCCGTTTCCGCGCCAACGCGTTCCTGCATCACATGGTGCGCAACCTGATGGGCTGCCTCGTGGCGGTCGGTCGCGGGCGCTATCCGGCTTCGTGGATGGCCGAGGTGCTGGCGGGACTCGACCGTGGCAAAGCCGCGCCGACTTTCATGCCGGACGGTCTGTATCTCGCCCAGGTAGGCTATCCTGACGAGTTCGCGGTACCCGCGCCGCATACGGCGAGCGTGCCGTGGAGCGCGATCTGGGACGATCCGGCCTGATGCCGCAGCGTCGCAATCGCGCGCAAGTTCGCTCAAATCCGCGCAAGTTGCCTTTAACCATCGAGATATCAACGAGCCTCAAGTCATGACGCAAGCCGAGTCAGTCGATCAGGTCGATCAAGCCGAGCGCGCCGCGCATCGCACGCGTATCAAGCTGTGCGGGCTGTCCACGCCCGAGGCGGTGGACCGGGCGATCGACCTCGGCGCGGACGCGATCGGTCTCGTGTTTTATCCGCCCAGCGCGCGCTCGGTGAGCATCGCGCAGGCCGTCGAGCTGACGCACGACATTCCGCCGTTCGTCTCGGTCGTGGGCCTGTTCGTGAACCCTACGCCGCAATGGCTCAGCGAAGTGGCGAGCAACGTCTCGCTCACGCTGCTGCAATTTCACGGCGACGAAACGCCCGCGCAGTGCGAGTCGCTGGCGGCGGTTGCCGGTTTGCCCTGGTTGCGGGCGCTGCGAGTGGCGGCGGATACTCGGCAGACCGATTTGGTAGAATCGGCGAATAGTTATTCATCAGCCAGCGGCCTTCTGTTCGACACCCATGTCGACGGTTACGGCGGTGGCGGGAAGGTCTTCGATTGGTCACTTATCCCCGCAGGGCTCGCGCGTCGGGCCGTTTTGAGTGGTGGCTTGAACGCGCAAAACGTCGGTGATGCGATTCGCCAGGTGCGTCCGTACGCCGTCGATGTCTCCAGTGGCATCGAGGTACCGGGCGCGAAGGGCGTGAAAGATCACGCCCGTATGGCGGCGTTCGTGCGCGCAGTGCGCGAAGCGGACGCGGGATAATTTTCTGGACCGGCAAGTCCTTGCGCAACGCAAGGCACCATCCGGTCGGAGCGAGTGACTTATGTACAATTTGCCAGATGAACGTGGCCATTTCGGCCAATATGGCGGCGTGTTCGCTGCCGAAACCCTCATGCAGGCGATCGACGAACTGCGCGACGCCTACGCGAAATACAAGGACGATCCCGACTTCCGCGCGGAATATGAGCGCGAGTTGAAGCATTTTGTCGGCCGTCCGTCGCCGATCTATCACGCGCAGCGCTGGAGCGAGATGCTCGGCGGCGCGCAGATCTATCTGAAGCGCGAAGACCTCAACCATACCGGCGCCCACAAGGTGAACAACGTGATCGGCCAGGCGCTGCTCGCCCGCCGCATGGGCAAGCCGCGCGTGATCGCCGAGACCGGAGCGGGCCAGCACGGCGTGGCGACGGCTACGATCGCGGCGCGCTTCGGCATGGAATGCGTCGTCTACATGGGCGCGGAAGACGTGCGCCGCCAGGCCGCGAACGTTTACCGCATGAAGTTGCTGGGCGCGACGGTCGTGCCGGTCGAGTCGGGCTCGCGCACGCTCAAGGACGCGCTCAACGAAGCCATGCGCGACTGGGTCACCAACGTCGAAAACACCTTCTACATCATCGGCACCGTGGCGGGTCCGCATCCGTACCCGATGATGGTGCGCGACTTCCAGCGCGTGATCGGCGACGAATGCCGCGTGCAGATGCCCGAAATGACCGGTCGTCAACCTGACGCCGTGATCGCGTGCGTTGGCGGCGGTTCGAATGCGATGGGCATCTTTTACCCGTATATCGAAGAGAGTTCGGTGCAGTTGATCGGCGTCGAGCCGGCCGGCGACGGCATGGAAACGGGCCGTCACGCCGCTTCGCTCGCGGCCGGTACGCCGGGCGTGCTGCACGGCAACCGCACCTATCTGCTGCAGGACGAGAACGGGCAGATCATCGAGACGCATTCGGTGTCGGCAGGTCTCGACTATCCGGGCGTCGGTCCCGAGCACGCGTGGCTCAAGGACAGCGGCCGCGCGCAGTACGTGACGATCGACGACGAGGAAGCGCTCAAGGCGTTCCACGACTGCTGCCGCATCGAAGGCATCATTCCGGCGCTCGAATCGAGCCACGCGCTCGCGTACGCCGCGAAGCTCGCGCCCACGCTGCCCAAGGACAAGGTTCTGCTGGTGAATCTGTCGGGCCGCGGCGACAAGGACATGCACACGGTCGCCGAGCGATCGGGCATCCAGTTCTAGGCGCCGGGAGCGATACCAGCGATGCGTGACGAGTTCGACGAGCCGACCCTGCCGGCCGCCACAGGCGAGACGGGCGAAATGAGCAGCCAGACGGCGGAGCAGGAAGCCGCCGAGGCGCTGGCTCACGCCGCCGCTTTGCCCGCGGCGACGGCGGTGTCCACGGTGCCGCCGGCAGTGCCCGACGGCATCCGGCTCCTGAACCGCGATTTTCTGACCGATGCGGTGAATTTGCCCGATGCCTCGATCGACCTGATCGTCGCCGATCCGCCTTATGGGCTCGGCAAGGACTACGGCAATGACTCCGACATGCGTTCGGGCGAGGACTTCCTCGCCTGGACGTATGGCTGGCTCGACCTGGCGATTCCCAAGCTCAAGGCCAGCGGCTCGCTCTATGTGTTTTGCACGTGGCAGTACGCGCCCGAGATCTTCGTTTATCTGAAGTCGAAAATGACGATGATTAACGAGATCGTCTGGGATCGTCGCGTACCCAGCATGGGCGGCACGACCCGCCGCTTTACCTCCGTGCACGACAACATCGGTTTCTTCGCGGTCTCGAAGGATTACTACTTCGATCTCGATCCCGTCCGCATCCCGTACGATGCCGCCACGAAGAAGGCGCGTTCGCGCAAGTTGTTCGAAGGCAGCAAGTGGCTGGAGCTCGGCTACAACCCCAAGGACGTCTGGTCTGTCTCGCGGCTGCATCGTCAGCATGCGGAACGTGTCGATCATCCGACCCAGAAGCCCCTGGAAATCGTCGAGCGCATGGTGCTCGCGAGCTGCCCGCCGGGCGGCCGCGTGCTGGACCCGTTCATGGGCAGCGGCACCACGGCAGTCGCTTGCGCGCGTCAGAAGCGCGAATTCGTCGGCTATGAAATCAACGAAAGTTACTGCGCGATCGCGCGCGAACGCGTGAGCGCGGCAGCCGCCGCGCCCGCGTCCGCTGCCCGCGCCACGGCTGTCGCGGCCGGCGCCTGAGGCGCCGCCGCCGCCGTCGGTCTGCGACGCGCGGTATCCATTGAGATTGAGGACCCTGAAATGTCCCGCATCAAAACCACGTTCGAGGCGCTCGCCGCCGCCAGCAAGAAAGGCCTGATCCCGTTCATGACGGCAGGCGACCCCGATCCGGCCCGCACGGTCGAATTCATGCACGCGCTCGCCGCCGGCGGCGCGGACGTGATCGAACTCGGCGTGCCGTTCTCGGACCCGATGGCGGACGGCCCGGTGATCCAGCAGTCGTCGGAGCGCGCGCTCGCGAAGGGCGTCACGCTCAAGAGCGTGCTGGCCGACGTCAAGTGCTTCCGCGAAACCGACAACACCACGCCCGTCGTGCTGATGGGTTACGCCAACCCGATCGAACGCATGGGCGCCGACGTCTTCGCGGCCGCCGCGAAGGACGCCGGCGTGGACGGCGTGCTGGTGGTCGATTATCCGCCCGAGGAATCGGTCGAATTCGCCGCGAAGATGAAGGCGGTCGAGATCGATCCGATCTTCCTGCTCGCGCCCACGTCCACGGCGGAGCGCATCGCCGAAGTGGGCCGCGCGGCCAGCGGCTACGTCTATTACGTCTCGCTCAAGGGCGTGACGGGCGCGGCGAATCTGGACGTCGCGAGCATCGCGAGTAAAATCCCGGCGATCAAGGCGGGCGTGCCGCTGCCGGTCGGCGTCGGTTTCGGCATTCGCGACGCGCAAACCGCCGCCGCGGTGGCCGAAGTGTCGGACGCCGTGGTGATCGGCAGCCGCATCGTCACGCTGCTCGAACAGTCGCCCGCCGACTCCGCCGCCGAGGCGCTCACGCAGTTCATCGCGGGCATTCGCGCGGCGCTGGACGCGCTGTCGGACAACGCGAAATGAGAGTGCTGTAAAATCCACTTTTCGCCATGCGCGGTCGGGGTCGGAACCCGGTCGGTTTTACCGGTCGGGTCAGCTCGATCCGCCGCGCCCGCGCATCACGAAGGTCAAGGAAGAAAATACATGAGCTGGCTCGATAAACTGCTGCCGCCCAAGATCAAGCAAACCGATCCGAAAAGCCGCAAGAGCATTCCGGAAGGTCTGTGGATCAAGTGCCCGAAGTGCGAAGCGGTCCTGTACCGCAACGACGTCGAAGCGAACCTCCACGTCTGCCCGAAGTGCGACCACCACATGCGCATCAATGCGCGCGAGCGCCTCGACGGTCTGCTCGATCCGGAAGGCCGCTATGAGCTCGGTCAGGAAATCGTTCCGGTCGACGCGCTGAAGTTCAAGGACAGCCGCAAGTACCCCGATCGCATCAAGGAAGCGATGGACGATACGGGTGAAACCGACGCGATGGTCGTCATGGGCGGCGCGATCCACACGCTGCCCTGCGTGGTCGCCTGCTTCGAGTTCGCCTTCATGGGCGGCTCGATGGGTTCGGTGGTCGGCGAGCGTTTCGCGCGCGGCGCGCAGACCGCGCTCGAACAGCAAGTGCCGTTCATCTGCTTCACCGCTTCGGGCGGCGCGCGCATGCAGGAAAGCCTGCTGTCGCTGATGCAGATGGCCAAGACCACGGCCATGCTGACCAAGCTCTCGGAAGCCAAGCTGCCGTTCATCTCGGTGCTGACCGATCCCACGATGGGCGGCGTGTCGGCGAGCTTCGCGTTCCTCGGCGACGTGGTGATCGCGGAACCGAAGGCGCTGATCGGCTTCGCCGGCCCGCGCGTGATCGAGCAGACGGTGCGCGAGAAGCTGCCGGAAGGCTTCCAGCGTGCGGAATTCCTGCTGCAGAAGGGCGCCATCGACATGATCGTCGACCGCCGCAAGCTGCGTGAGGAAATCGCCCAGCTCATGGCGCTGTTGCAGCGCCAGCCGGCCGACGCCGTGGCGTAACGACCAGGCGATAGACCAGGCGAAAACCGCCGTCATCCGCACTCAAGCCAACGCGCCGCGAGCGAAAGCAAGCGGCGCGTTGTCATTTCCGCGATAATGCCGTTCTTTCGTGGCGGATCGTTCGCGCGAGATCGCGGTCGAATAGAGCATGTTCGATTGCGGCGCGCGCGGGCAGGACGCCGCGCCGCACGTCCGCTGTTGTTTGCGCCGCTGTTGGCACCGCAGCAGCTGTCCGGCTTTCCATTCGAATCGTTTCACATCGCGTATTCATGAGCACCTTTCCCACTCTCGACGCGTGGCTCACGCATCTCGAAACCGCGCACCCGGTCGGCATCGACATGGGCCTCGGCCGCATTACCCAGGTCAAGGAAGCGCTGAAGCTCCAGTTCGAGTGCCCGATCTTCACCGTCGGCGGCACGAACGGAAAGGGCTCGACCTGCGCGATTCTCGAAACGATTCTGCTCAAGGCCGGTTACCACGTCGGCTGCCACACGTCGCCGCATCTGCTCGCGTTCAACGAGCGCGCGCGCATCGACGGCGAGCAGGCCAGCGACGCCGAACTGCTGCCGCACTTCGAGGCCGTGGAAGCCGCGCGCAACGCGCTGCCGACGCCGGTTTCGCTCACGTACTTCGAGTTCACGACGCTGGCGATCATGCATCTGTTCGCTTCGCGCGGGCTCGACGCGGTGATCTTCGAAGTGGGTCTGGGCGGCCGTCTCGACGCCGTGAACGTGCTCGACGCCGACTGCGCGATCGTCACGAGCATCGACCTCGACCACACCGAATATCTCGGCGACACGCGCGAGAAGATCGGCTTCGAAAAGGCCGGCATCTTCCGCGCAGGCAAGCCCGCGATCTGCTCGGACCCGCTGCCGCCGCAAACGCTCGTCGACCATGCTGAGTCGATCGGCGCCGATCTGTGGCTCTTCGGCCGCGATTTCCGCTTCGAAGGCTCGCCGGGCAGCGAACGCCAGCAATGGAGCTATGTGGGCCGCGCGCAACGCCGTTCGGCGCTCGCGTATCCGGCGCTGCGCGGCGCGAATCAACTGATCAACACCTCGGCGGCGCTCGCCGCGCTCGAAGCGATGCGCGACCGCGTGCCGGTTTCGGCGCAGGACATCCGTCTGGGCCTCGCGAACGTGGAATTGCCGGGCCGCTTCCAGGTGCTGCCGGGCAAGCCCGCGATTATTTTCGACGTCGGCCACAATCCGCATGCCGCCGCCGTGCTCGGGCAAAATCTCGGCAGCATGGGCTATTTTCCGTACACTTACGCGGTATTTGGCGCCATGCGCGACAAGGACATCGCCGGCGTGATCGGCCACCTGAAGGGCGAAATCGACCACTGGTGCGTCACCGATCTGCCGCTGCCGCGCGCGGCGTCCGCGCAACAGCTCGAAGACGCGCTGCGCGAGGCCGGTGTGGAAGACAGCGCCGACAGCAGCATCACGCATTACGAATCGCCCGCCGCAGCATTTCAAGATGCGCTAAAACGAGCGACTGAAAATGATAGAATTATCGTCTTCGGGAGTTTCTTGACCGTCGCCGGCGTCATGGCCTGGCGAAAGTCACAGCAGCACTGAACGCGCGGCGAATCGACGCCACCACGGCAAGCACCACGCAGACAGGCCAAAAGCAGCCATACATGGGAATTTTCTCGTTCGGCAAGAAAGACGAGGCGCCCCGCCGACGCGGCGCCGATGCCGGCTCCAGCCGACGGAGCAGCCAGAACACGCGCGTTGAGCGGCGCAGCCGCCGCACGGACCGGTCCGCCGACGCCGAGGCCATGCTCCTCGATCCCACCTTGCCGGAGAAGCAGCGTGCGCGCCGCCGCCTGGTCGGTGCGATCGCGCTGGTGCTGGCCGCCATCGTGATCCTCCCGATGGTGCTCGACTCCCATCCGAAGCCCGTCACCGACGACATCGCGATCGACATTCCGAGCCATCCCGCGCCCAAGGGGCCCGCTGCCTCCGCGCGCGATGACGACGACGACACGCAAGCCGGCGTCGCGCCCGACAATCCGCCCGCGCCGGGCGCGTCGAGCCTTGC
>NZ_JAAGPN010000309.1:0-8732 GCF_017104805.1 Paraburkholderia sp. Ac-20347
TCGCTCGGCGTCGAACCCGCCGAGTCGCTCACGCTGCATGCGGGCGACCGCGTCGTGCTGCGTCCGCTCGCGCCCGCGCTCGACGGCCTGCAGGCGCAAGGACGCATCGTGCTGGTCGGCGCGGCCATCGATGCGCAGAGCCAGCTCGTCAACGTCGGCGCCAACGTGCCGCTCGCGGGCACCGCCTTCCTGCCCGGCACGCGCGTGCGCGCCGACATCGACACGCAAACCGGCGTCTGGTGGAACGTGCCGCGCGCGGCCGTGCTGCAGGACGATCGCGGCCACTACGTCTATCAGGTCGCGCCCGGCAACAAGGCGCAGCGCGTGAACGTCACGGTCAAGGTCGAGCACGGCAACGCCTACGGCGTGGATGGCGCGCTCGACGCCGCGCGTCCGCTCGTCGTGAGCGGCAACGACGAACTCGAAGACGGCATGGCCGTGCGCCTCGCCCAGACGAAGCAAGGCGGCGCGCAATGACGTTCAGCCAATGGATGCAGCGGCATCGCCGCTCGCTGCTGTTCGTGATCGCGCTCGCCGCCGTCGCTGGTGCGCTGACCGCGCTGCGTTTGCCGATCTCGCTGTTCCCGAACGTGTCGTTTCCGCGCGCCGTGATTTCGCTCGATGCGGGCGACCGTCCCGCCGAGCAGATGGCGACGCTCGTGACGATGCCCGTCGAAGAAGCGCTGCGCCGCGTGCCGAACGTGCGCGACGTCGAATCGCGCACGAGTCGCGGCGCGGCGGAAATCTCGCTGAATTTCGACTGGGGCACCGACATGGCGCAGGCCACGCTGCAGGCGCAGTCGGCCATCGCCGAGATCCTCGCGACGCTGCCGCCCGGCACCTCCATGCAGGTGCGCCGCATGGATCCGACCGTGTTTCCGGTGCTCGCTTACAGCCTCACCTCGCACAAGCAGTCGCTCGCGCAGCTCTACGATCTCGCGCAGTTCCAGTTGCGTCCGCTGCTGTCGTCGGTGGCGGGCGTCGCGCGCGTGGACGTGACGGGCGGCGCGCGCGACGAGCTCGAAGTGGCCGTCGATCCGCAGCGCCTCGCGGCGTACAAGCTCTCGGTCGCCGACGTCTCGCGCGCCGTTGGCGCGGGCAATGTGCTGATGGCCACGGGCCGCATCGAGGATCACGACAAGCTCTATCTCGTCGTCGCCAATGCGGCGCTCGGCGGGCTCGACGCGTTGAAGAACATCGTGGTGTCGACGAACGCCGGCAATCAGATCCGCCTCGGCGACATCGCCACGGTCACGCAAGGCACCGTGCCGCAATGGATCCGCGTGACCGCCGATGTTCAGGATGCCGTACTGATCAACGTGTACCAGCAGCCGGGCGCGAACAGCGTGGCGATGGCGCAGGCGATCCGCGAGCGACTCGCCGCGTTCGACAAGCAGATGCCGCCCGGCGTGAAGCTCGCGAACTGGTACGACCAGAGCGAACTCGTGGTCGCCTCGGCCACCAGCGTGCGCGACGCGATCATGATCGGCGTGGTGCTCGCCGCGCTCACGCTGTTCGTGTTCCTGCGCAACGTGAAGATCACGCTGATCGCCGTCGCGCTCGTGCCGATCGTGATGGCCGCGACCATCCTGCTGCTCGACGTGTTCGGCATGGGCTTCAACATCATGACGCTCGGCGGCATGGCGGCGGCCGTCGGTCTCGTGATCGACGACGCCATCGTGATGATCGAGCACATCGCGCGGCGCATGCGCGAAGCGGGCGCGCACGCGTTTCATGGCCGCGTGATGAGCGCGGCGCTCGAATTCACGCGCCCGCTCGCGGGTTCGTCGGCGGCCACGCTCATCATCTTCGTGCCGCTCGCGTTTCTCTCGGGCGTGACGGGCGCCTTTTTCAAGGCGCTTTCGGTGACGATGGCCAGCGCCCTCTTCATCTCCTTCCTCGTCACGTGGCTCGCGATTCCGATTCTGTGCGACCGCTGGCTCACCGCGAAAGACGCCGAAGAACATCGCGAGACGCGTTTCGCCGCGTGGCTCAACCGCGTCTATGCACGCCTCGTCGCGCGCGTGAGCCTGCGTCCGGTCTGGGTGCTCGCGCTGATCGTGCCGCTCGCGGCCGTGTCCGCGCTCGCGTTTACGCGCGTCGGCAGCGGCTTCATGCCGTCGATGGACGAAGGCGGCTTCGTGCTCGATTACCACACGCGCCCCGGCACCTCGATCACGGAAACCGACCGCCTGATGCAGCAGATCGAGGCGATCATCCGCGCGAATCCGAACGTGGCGACCTATTCGCGGCGCACCGGCGCGGGCCTCGGCGGCGACCTCAACGAGCCGAACAAGGGCGACTTCTTCGTGCGCCTGAAGTCCGGCAATCGCGAGCCGATCGACACGGTGATGGAGGAAATCCGCTCGAAAGTCGAAACCCAGGTGCCGGGCGTGAGCGTCGAACTCGCGCAGCTCATGGAAGACCTGATCGGCGACCTCACGGCCGTGCCGCAGCCCGTGCAGATCAAGATCTATTCCGACGATCAGACCGTGCTCGACGGCACGGCGCAGAAAGTGGCCGCGCGCATCGGCAAGATCAACGGCATCGTCGACGTGAATGACGGCATCAATCCCGCCGGCGACGCCATCGACCTGCGCATTCGCCCCGATGCGGCCGCCGCGCAGGGCATGGATCCGCAGGCGATCGCGCAGCAGGTCGCCGATCTGCTCGACGGCAACGTGGCCACGCAGTACCAGAGCGGGCCGAAGAGCATCGGCGTGCGCGTGCGTGCGCAAGGCGCGCTGCAGATGACCGACACCGAACTCGCACGCCTGCCGCTGCGCGCGCCCGACGGCCATATGTTCGCGCTCTCGCGCGTCGCCGCGCCCGTGCACGTGAGCGGCCAGCCCGAAATCAGCCGCGACAATCTCAAGCGCATGGTGGCCGTGACGGCGCGCATCGACGGCCGCGATCTCGGCTCGACCATCGCCGACGTGCAGCACGCGCTCGCCGATCCCGCGCTGCTGCCGCAAGGCGTCTATTACGAGCTCGGCGGGCTGTATCAGCAGCAACAGATCGCGTTCAAGGGGCTGATGGCCGTGTTCGGCGCGGCGGTCGCGCTGGTGTTCGGGCTGCTGCTGTTCCTCTACGAACGCTTTCGCGTGGCGCTGGCCGTGATGGCGATGCCGCTGCTCGCGACCGGCGCGGTGTTCGTCGGCCTCTGGATCACGGGCATCGAGCTCAACATCTCGGCGATGATGGGCATGACGATGATCATCGGCATCGTGACCGAAGTGGCGATCTTCTATGTCTCCGAGTTCCAGGGCCTCTTGCGCGACGAGGGCCTGCCGCTCGACGAGGCGCTGCAGGCCGCCGGACGCAATCGCCTGCGCCCGATCGCGATGACGACGATCGCCGCGATTCTTGCGCTGCTGCCGCTCGCCTTCGCGCTCGGCCAGGGTTCCGCGATGCAGCAACCGCTGGCCGTCGCGATCATTTCCGGGCTGATCGTGCAGATGCCGCTCGTGCTGCTGGTGCTGCCCGCGCTGCTGCGTCTGCTGCTTGGCGGCGGCAAGTCCGGCGGCAAGCCGGGCGGACCGCACCGCGCCGTCACGAAGCCGGAGCGCGAATGAGCAGCGAAAGCGCGCCGCATGAGGAACGAATGAGGGACAATCGCTCATCGCGCTGCACCCCACCCCGCGCCACTCACTGCGCATTCACGCGAACTGGAGCCCCACGATGCGTCTGCTACTGATCGAAGACGACGAAATGATCGGCGAACCCGTGTTCGACACGCTGCGCCGCGAAGGCCATGCGGTCGACTGGGCGAAGGACGGCCGCGAAGCCGAGCTGTCGCTCGCCAACGACGTCTACGACCTCGTGCTGCTCGACCTCGGCTTGCCGAAGAAGGACGGCGTGACCGTGCTCGCCGCCTACCGCAAGCGCGGCGGCGAAGCGCCCGTGCTGATCCTCACCGCGCGTGACAGCGTGACCGACCGCGTGGCCGGGCTCGACGCGGGCGCCGACGACTACCTCGTCAAGCCCTTCGATCTCGACGAACTCGCCGCCCGCGTGCGCGCGCTGCTGCGCCGGCGCACCGGACGCAAGCAGCCGGTCTACACGCACGGCGACCTCGCGCTCGACCCCGCCGCGCACGAAGTCACCCAGGCGGGCGCGCCGGTCGCGCTCGTACCGCGCGAATTCGCGCTGCTGCACGTGCTGATCGAAGAACCCGCGCGCGTGTTCACCAAGGCCGAACTCGAAGAACGCATCTACGGCTGGGGCGAGGAAGTGGGCAGCAACACCATCGAAGTGCATGTGCACAGCTTGCGCCGCAAGATCGGCGCGGAGCAGATCGTCACGGTGCGCGGCGTCGGTTATCGCCTCAAGAGGGCTGAATGAATTCGATCCGGCGGCGGCTGCTGGGCTGGCTGATCTGCGGTTTCGCGGCGGCGTCGGCGATCGCGGGACTCGCGATCTTCCACACGGCGCGCAACGAGGCGAGCGAACTGTTCGACTATGAATTGCGCGCGGTGGCGCTGTCGCTGCCGCTGAACCTGCGCACGGGCCACGGCGCCGCGCAGGATCAGCAGCCCGACATGCAGGGCATCGCCGACGACCGCATTCTCATCGACATCTGGGACCGCGACGGCGCGCCCATTTATCACTCGACGCAAGACCCGCCGCTGCCGCGCAATCCCGTGGGTTTTCACGTGATCGAGCGCGCCGAAACGCACTGGCGCACCTTCGGCGTGCAGCAGGCCGACCGCTTCGTGCAGGTCGCGCAGCCGATCTCCGTGCGCGAACAGCTCGCGCTGCAACTGGCGCTGCATACGCTCTGGCCGCTTGCGCTGCTGGTGCCGGTCGCCATCGTGCTCGTGCTGCTGGTGGTGGCGCGCGGCCTCGCGCCGGTCGGCGCGCTGTCGGCGCTGCTCGCCGCGCGTTCGTCGACCATGCTCGGACCGCTCAAGCTCGACGGCTCGGTGCCGATCGAATTGCGTCCGCTCGTGGAAGCGCTCAACGACCTGCTCGCGCGTCTGAATACGGCGTCGCAGGCGCAGCGCACCTTTATCGCCGACGCCGCGCACGAATTGCGCTCGCCGCTCGCGGCGCTCAAGCTGCAACTCCAGGCCGCGCTGCGCGACGGCACGCTCACGGGCGAGCCGCAAATGACCGAGCGCATCGCCACGCGCCTGAACCGCCTGATCCGCCTCGTGCAGCAATTGCTGACGCTCGCGCGCGAGGACGCGCAGCCGGAACTGCCGGTGGCGGCCGTGAGCCTGCGCCGCCTGAGCGAGCAGGCGATCGGCGACTTCTCGCTGCTCGCCGAAGACAAGCAGATCGATCTCGGGCTGGAAGTGCGGCCGCCCGTGAACGAGGACGACGCCTGCAACGTGGCCGCCGATCCGCACGGCCTCGCCACGCTGCTGAACAATCTGATCGACAACGCGATCCGCTACACGCCGCCCGGCGGGCGCATCGACCTCGTGCTCACGCGCACGGGCGAGCGCCTGGGTTTCGAGGTCGTCGACAATGGGCCGGGCATTCCCGAAGAACACCTCGGCCGCGTGCTCGACCGCTTCTATCGCGGCAATCACGTGCCCGGCACGGGCAGCGGCCTCGGGCTGTCGATCGCGATGCGCATCGCGCAGCGTCACGATCTCACGCTCGTGCTGCGCAACAACTCCGGCGGCCAGGGCCTGACCGCCGCCGTCGACGGCCTGCGCGCGCAGGAAACCCTGGCCGCCGCCGCGCGCGTCTGACGTCACTTCACGTCACGCTGCGACGTTGCGTTCGACGTCGCGCGCGCGGCGTGAGCAGGCGCGTCAGAACGTCGAGCGCAATCCCACCATCACGCTGCGCCCGCCTTCCGGCGCGATGTCGCGCACGACCGAACTCGCGTAGCGCACGTCCTGGTTCGTCAGATTGTCGCCGCGCACATAGGCGAGCCAGTTCGTCGGGCCGACGCGGAACTTGTACGTGAGGATCAGGCCGAGCGTCGTGTAGCCGCCGGTCGGCAGATCGTCCTCGGGGACGCGATGCTGCGCCCACGCATGCACGAGTTCCGCGCGCGCGCCGAACGGACCGTAGCCGTAATCGGCCGCCAGCGTCGCGCGCAGCGGCGCGATGCGCGGCAGCGCTTCGCCGGTATCGACATTGCGCGCGTGCGTGTAGTCCGCCGTGAACGCCACGTCCACGCGATGCGCGCCCTTCGCGAACACGCGCCACTTGCCGTCCAGCTCCACGCCGTAGAACTCCGCGCGCACGCCGCGATAGACGGCTTCGTTGAGCGCATCGTCGGTGCCGGCGGGCACGACCTCGTCGTCATCGTCGACGAGGCGGCCCGTGTTGTACTCGGTCAGATAGTTGCGGAAGCGGCTGTAGAACACGCCCGCGCTCGCCTTGTTCGGGCCGCGCTCGAAGCGCAGCGACAGATCCGTCGAGACCGCCTTCTCCTTCTGCGCATCCGGATTGCCGATCAGATACTGGCCGGTCGCATCGTGCGGCCCGTTCGCGTAAAGCTCGTAGAACGTCGGCGCGCGCTCCGTGTACGCGACGTTGCCCGCCAGCGACCACGCCGGTGCGAGCTGATAGAGCGCGCCCGCCGAGACGCTGCCCGCGTTGAAGTCGCGGCCCTGCGCATTGGCGAAGCGGTCGTTGCCGTTGGGCGTCGGATCGAGCTTCACGTGTTCGAGACGCGCGCCCGCGCTGAGCTTCAGGCGCTGCGTCACCTGCCATTCTTCCAGACCGAACAGCGCGATGTTGGTGGTCTGCGTGGTCGGCACGAGCGCTTCGTCGCCGAGCGCCGAGAACGTGTTCTGGCTCACCTGCACGCCGATCGCGCCTTCGAGCGGCCCGATCTTCTTGTGGCGCGCTTCGAGCCGCGCTTCGTAGCCGTGATTGCGGAACGTCGTGCCCACTTCGCCGTTGTCGATTTCGCGATGCTCGTAATCGGTGTAGCCGAAATCGAACTTGAGCTGGCTGAACGGTCCGCTCAGATTGCGAATTTCCGACGCCACGGCGACGTGATCCTGATGCATGCGCAGACGCACGTCGTCTTCGGCGACCGAGCCGTAGTCGCTCTGGAAGCCGTTGTACGAAATGCCCGCGTAACCGTCGGCCCACGTGTAGGAGGTGCCGACCGCGCCGCCGTGCCAGCGGCCGTCGCTGTTCGGGATGCTGCCGTAGGGCTCGTCGGCGCCGCCATCGGCCGCACGCTGCGCGGCAGAATGCGCGTAACCGGGAATGCGCTGATTGCTGGTGTCGCGATCGAAGGCATCGACGTGGAAGGCGAACTGGCCGTTGCCCGCCTCGACTTGCGCCGCGCCCGCGCGCGCGTCGTTGGCGCCGCCGTAGCTCGCATCGATGGCGCCCGTCACTCCCTGGATCGGCTCGCGCGGAATGCGGTTGTCGATGGTGTTGACCACGCCGCCGATCGCGTTGCCGCCGTACAGCAGCGCCGCCGGGCCGCGCACGATTTCCACGCGCTCGATCGAGAGCGGATCCTGCGGCACGGCGTGATCGTAGGAAAGCGACGAAGCGTCGTAGGCGGCCACGCCGTTTTGCAGCAGACGGATCCGGTCGCCGTCCATGCCGCGGATGATCGGGCGACCGACCATCGGTCCGTAGGTGGTCGTCGAGACGCCGGGTAGTCCGTTGAGCGTTTCGCCGAGCGAATTGGCCGCGCGCAGCGTGAGATCGTCGCCGCCGACCGAGGTGGCCGGCGAGATCAGATCGCTGTCGCCGAGCGGATTGGCGGTGACGAACACCGGTGCGAGCGTGCTGCCGGTTGTCGTCGAGGCGTCGCTGCTTGCGTTCGACGACTGCGCATGGACCAGCGCGCTCACGAGCGCCAGCGAAAGCGGCGTGAGGCGGGTGAGATGCGAGAGTTGGGCGAAGTGCGTGAAGCGGCGCAGACGCGCGAGTTGCGAGAGACGCCCGGCAAGCGATTCCACGCGTGCAGGGCAGGCGAAAGCGCCGCGAGGCTGGGCGCGCAGGCGCGCGGAACGCGGCTTCGAGGACGCGTCGGACTGGATGGAGGTGGCCACGATGATTCTTGTTTGCGTCGTTGTCGGATCGTTGAAATAAGACGCGCGATGAAGCGCCTGTGAGGCGCAACGCGGTCGCGAAACCCCGTGGTCGGCGACCGCCGCGCAGCGAAGAAAATCGAAAGTGCTGTGAAAGCCGATGCGAATGTTACGTTATAACATTGCCAGTTGTGAAGAATTATTTCGACAGGTCGACGAAAGACAGACGCGTCAATGCATTTTCCGTCAACGCAGGATTGAAGAATAAATGCGAACAAATACCGACACGATGCGCGACGATCTTTGGGTTTACAGCAGGGAGGAAAGCTTGCAAGCGCGTGAACGGACGGGCATAGTGGTGCCATCGGGCCGCCGTCATGCCCCGAGGAGACCGCCATGGATTCACGCGACCGCCTGCGCTATCTGCGCGGCGCGCTGCTCGTCACGGGTGCGATCGCGATATTCGCGCTCTACCCGCTGATGATCGTCTGGCCCGCCGGCTGGGCGTGGCACAGCGGGCACTCCGACTATCCGGCGATGATCGTCGGCATTTATGCGACGCTCGGCGTCTTTCTCGTGCGCGCCGCGCGCGATCCGCTGGCGCATCTGAGCCTGATCTGGTTCACGGTCTGGTCGAGCGTCGTACATGGCGCGATCATGGCCGCGCAGTCGCTGATGACGCCGGAGCATCGCGGCCATCTGCTCGGCGATGTCCCCGCGCTGTTCGTCATCGCCGCCGTGCTGGCCTGGCTGACGCCGCGC
>NZ_JAAGPN010000310.1:0-8599 GCF_017104805.1 Paraburkholderia sp. Ac-20347
GGCGATACGCGGCGCGCACGCCGTGCAGCTACTCTGTCCCCTCGCGCCTGGCGACGCCGATCCCGCCGCCAGCACGCGCGCGATGATCGACATCAGCGCCGACGCCCTGCGCGCCGATCCGCCCGCCACGCTGCTCGCGATTTCCGATTACGGCGCGGAACTGGCGCAGAACACCGGCATCACGAGTCTGTTTCATTACCTCGAACAGGCGCTGAAATCGATCGAGACGCCGCTGATCCTGCTTCGTTCCGCCGAGCATATGCAGAACTGGACGCGCGTGATTCCCGGCGCGCTCGAATCGGGCATGCTGCCGAGTTTTCATCATCCGCTCGACAAGCGCTTTCCCACGGTCGCGGCGCAGGATGTGGGCGCAGTGTCGGCGGCGTTGCTGATGGAACCGGCGCGCGCGAACGGCGTGCGGGTGGTGAGCGTCGAGGGGCCTCGCCGTATCAGCGCGACCTATGTCGCCGACGTGCTCAGCGAGACGAGCGGACGCGACATCGCCGCGCGCGAATTGCCGCGCGAGCAATGGACGCCCGCGCTGAAGCTCGCGGGGCTCAGCGACGCGCACGCGCGTCTGATCACCGATCTCTACGACGTGCACAACGCGGGGAAAATCGACGTGGAATTCGGTCAGGCCGAGCGGCGCTTCGGCACGACCGAGTTGATGGAGGTGTTCGCGCCACTCGTCGCGAAGCTGCGCGGCGCGCGGCAGGCTGCGCCGGGATGAACGCCCGACGCCGCGTGTACCGCGTGTATTCGCTTCACGCGCCCTGCTGCGCCACCGCCGCGGCCAGCGCGAGCAATTGCTGCGCGCGCAGAATCACGGGCCGGTCGACCATCTTGCCGTCGACGGTAATCGCACCCGCCTGCGCCTCGCCCGCGGCTTGCGCCACGCGTGCGGCCCATGCGAGTTCCGCTTCGCTCGGGCGATAGCAGCGATGCACGGCGTCGATCTGCTTCGGATGAATGCAGAGCTTCGCGCCGAAGCCGAGCCGCTTGCCGTTGAGCGCGTCGGCTTCGATGCGCGCGAGATCCTGAATGTCGGGCGTCACGCCGTCGACCGGCGCGTCGATGCCCGCCACGCGCGAGATCAGCGCCAGTTGCGAGCGATAGTGATTGAGCGGCTCGCCGTCGTCGGGCATGCCCATTTCGGCGATGAAGTCGAGCGTGCCGAACATCAGCCGCTTCACGAACGGCGCGCGCGCGACGTCCATCGCGTTCCACATGCCGAGCGCGCTTTCGATCAGCGGAAACACCGGCACGCGGCGACGCGCGAGCGCGACGGTCGCGCTCACGTCGGTGCCGTGTTCGGCTTTCGGCAGCACGATGCCCGCGACGCCGTCGAGCGCGCCGAGTTTCGCATCGGCTTCGAACCACGGCGTGGCGCGGCCATTGATGCGCACCAGCACCGGATGGCGGCGCGAGACCCAGTTCGCGATGTTCTCGCGCGCCGCGTCCTTCGCGGCGGGCTCGACCGCATCTTCGAGGTCGATGATGACCGCGTCCGCGCCGCTCTCGAGCGCGCGTTCGAAACGCTCGGGGCGGCTGCCCGGCACGAACAGGAACGATTGCGGCAAGAACGCGGCTTTGGCGGCGTCGTCTCGGACGGGCGTCGTGGTGTTGGGCTCAAAGTGCATCGGCAAGCTCCGGCACGGCCGTAAACAGATCGCTAACGAGACCGTAATCGGCCACGGTGAAGATCGGCGCTTCTTCGTCCTTGTTGATCGCGACGATCACCTTCGAGTCTTTCATGCCCGCGAGATGTTGAATCGCGCCTGAAATACCGATGGCGACGTAAAGCTGCGGCGCGACGATCTTGCCGGTTTGACCGACCTGATAATCGTTCGGCACGTAGCCTGCATCGACGGCTGCGCGTGACGCGCCAAGTGCGGCGTTGAGTTTGTCGGCGAGCGGTTCGAGCACCTTCGTGTAGTTTTCGCCGCTGCCAAGACCGCGTCCGCCGGAGACGATGATTTTCGCGCTCGTCAATTCAGGGCGATCGAGTTTCGTGACTTCGCGATTGACGAATTGCGCCTTGCCGTTATCCGCTGCCGCTTCGATTTTTTCAACCGATGCGTTGCCGCCTTCCGCAGCGACGGCGTCGAACGCTGTGGTGCGAACGGTGATGACTTTGATGGCATCTTGAGATTGCACGGTCGCAATCGCATTGCCAGCGTAAATCGGACGCTCGAACGTATCAGCGTTTTCAACCGCAGTGATATTGCTGATCTGCGCGACATCGAGCTTCGCAGCAATACGCGGCGTAACGTTTTTACCGCTTGCCGTAGCGGGCGCGAGAATATGCGAGTAGTTCTTCGCGATCGAAAGCACCGTCGCTTCAACGTTTTCCGCGAGACTGTGTTCGAGTTGCGGCGCATCGGCCAGCAGCACCTTGGAAACGCCGACGATTTTCGCCGCTGCATCCGCCGCCGCTTGCGCGTTGTGCCCCGCGATCAGCATATGTACATCGCCGCCAATTTTCTGCGCCGCTGCAATCGTATTCAGCGTTGCGGCTTTAATCGACTGATTGTCGTGTTCTGCAATTACCAGATTCGTCATTTCGATTCGCTCCTCACAACACCTTGGCTTCGGTCTTCAGCTTCTCGACCAGCGTTTTCACATCAGGCACTTTCACGCCTGCGCTACGCTTGGGCGGTTCCGAAACTTTCAGCGTCTTCAAACGCGGAGCGACATCGACGCCGAGGTCGGCGGGCGTAATCGTTTCAAGCGGCTTCTTCTTCGCCTTCATGATGTTCGGCAGCGTGACGTAGCGCGGCTCGTTCAAACGCAGGTCCGTCGTCACGACAGCGGGCAACGTCAGCGCCAAGGTTTCCGCGCCGCCATCGACTTCACGCGCCACCGTTGCCTTGCCATCCGCGACCGTGATTTTTGAAGCGAACGTCGCTTGCGGCAGATCCGCCAAAGCGGCAAGCATCTGGCCGGTCTGATTCGAATCGTCGTCGATGGCTTGTTTGCCGAGAATTACCAACGAGGGCTGTTCCTTATCGACGAGCGCTTTCAACAGCTTCGCCACCGCCAGCGGTTGCAAATCCTCATTCGATTCGATCAACACCGCGCGATCTGCGCCAATCGCCAAAGCTGTACGCAGCGTCTCCTGCGCCTGCGAAACGCCCGCAGAAACCGCAATCACTTCCGTCGCGATACCCGCTTCTTTCAAGCGCACCGCTTCCTCGACCGCGATTTCATCGAACGGATTCATCGACATCTTGACGTTCGCGATATCCACGCCCGTGCCGTCCGACTTCACACGAACCTTCACGTTGTAATCGACCACGCGTTTGACCGGCACCACGATTTTCACTTTCGATCTCCTCCATTGCATCATTCGAATTGCACGATTGACGCATTACACGTGGGATCGGCGAAATCGGCCACTATCGATTAACTCTACCGGTCATAGCCCAGACCTATTGGCGAGGTCTCAACGCGATTTCAACCCCGCAATTCGCGGCGCAGAATCTTGCCCGTCACGGTCTTCGGCAACTCGTCGATGATCGTCACGATGCGCGGATATTTATACGCCGCCATGCGCGTCTTGCAGTATGCGGCCAGTTCGTCGGGCGTCACGTTCGCGCCCGGCTTGAGACTCACCACGGCTTTCACGGTCTCGCCGCGATAACTGTCCGGCACGCCCACCACGGCCGCCTCGCGCACGGCCGGATGCGTGTACAGCACGTCCTCCACTTCGCGCGGCCAGACCTTGTAACCGCCCGCGTTGATCATGTCCTTCTTGCGATCCACGAGATAGAACCAGCCCTGCGCATCCATGAAGCCCACGTCGCCGGTGCGGAAGTAACCGTCGACGATCGCCTTCGCGCTTTCCTGCGGCTTGTTCCAGTAGCCGGGCACGATCATCGGTCCGCGCGAAATGATCTCGCCCACTTCGCCCGCCGGCAGCGGCTGGCCCGCATCGTCGCCGATATACGACTCCACGTTGAACGCCGGCACGCCGATGGCCAGCGTGCCCGACGCGGCATCGACGGGCGCTTCGCTGCCGACCGGCACGACGTGCGTGGGCGAATTCGTTTCGGTCAGCCCGTAGCCGTTGTGGATGTAGTGGCCGAAGCGCGAGCGGAACGCTTCGATCACGCTCGGCGGAATCGGCGCGCCGCCCGAATAGATGCGGCGCAGCGAGGCGAAATGCTCGCGCGTCGCGCGCGGATGATTCATCAGCGCGATAAACACCGTAATCGCGCCGATGGTGAACTCCGGCTTGTGTTCGGCGATGGCGTCGAGCAGCACACCCGGTTCGAAGCGGAACGCCAGCACGAGCGGCGCGGCGCAGATGAAGGCCGCGCCCACATGACCGACCAGCCCGGTGATATGAAACAGCGGCGCCACGCCGAGCAGCGGCGCGCCTTCGCGCAAGCCCACCCAGTCGCGATAGACCTGCGCGTTGAAGGCCACGTTGCCGTGCGTGTTCATCGCGCCCTTCGGCACGCCCGTGGTGCCCGAGGTGTAGACGAGCATGGCGACGTCGTCGCTGCGGAGGTCGATCGCGGGCGGCGTCTGGCCGCGATACGCTTCGATGACGGTGCGGAAGTCTGCGGCATCGTCGCGCGGTTGAGTTTCGCGCGCGCGGTCCATGCCTGCGAACAGACGCTCGTCGTGGCGCTGCTGATAATCGAGCGCCGAAGTCGTCATCACCTGCGGATGTACGCGCGCACTCGCCGCGATCTCGCCGTTCGCCAAGCGTGCGTCTTCTTCGGCCAGCAGCGGACGCACCACCTCGTCGTGCAGCGTGCCATGACACACGAGCAGACGCGCGCCCGAATCCGCGAGCAGCACGCGCAATTCGCGCGCACGATTCATCGGATTGACCGGCACCGCAATCGCGCCGAGTTTCCACGCGGCCACCAGCGCGATCACGAATTGCGGCACGTTCTGCAGATAGATCGCCACGCGCTCGCCGCGCGCGATGCCGCGGTCGCGCCACGCGCAGGCGAGCGCGTCCGATTGCGCATCGAGTTCGGCGTAGGTGAGCGCGCCGTCGAAATACAGCAGCGCGGGCCGCGCGGGCGCGCGCGCCACAGCCGCGCGAAACAGACTCAGGGCATCGCCGTATTGCGGTTCGATGGTGGCCGTGTGACCCGCCGCGTAATGCGCAAGCCACGGTTTGCTTTCATAGGGCGTCATGGGCGCTCCAGCAATTCCAGCAAAAAAAGGCCGCCGCGCGGCGATTTTTCAACGCGGCACGGCGGCATCGCGGCACCGCGCGGGCGGACCGGTTCTCAAAGAATCGACGAATACGCAACAGCGGAAGCAATGCGGGCGATGCTACGCCTACTTCACCACCACCGGATTCACCGGCGCGCCGCTGCCGTTCACCACTTTCAGCGGCGCGGCGGTGTAGAGAAAATTCCACTGGCCGTCTTCGGCGCAATCGGCGGCGAGCGGATCGAGTTGCGCGATTTCGGTGAGCGTCACGCCCAGATTGCGCATCAGCGCGTTGTGCAGCGGCAGCGCCACGCCCGAGACCGGATCGACGGTGACTTCGTTTGCAATCGTGTCGGTGACGAGATTCGGGATCTCCATGCGATGGAACCACTCGACGAGTTCGCGGCTATACGTGAGCCCCGGTTCGACGAAGTTCTGATAGAACTCGGCCTGATCGCGCTCGTAAAACGAGCCGATCCAACCGGTGCGAATCACGAGAATGTCGCGCTTCTCGATCTGCACGCCCTGCGCCTTCGCGGCCGCGAGCAGGTCTTCGTGCGTGAAGGTTTCGCCCGGATCGAGCACGGCCTTGCCGCGATGGCGCGCCATGTCGATCAGCACGCCGCGCCCCACCACGCCGCGCTCGGCGATCGGCAGCACGCTCGCTTTCTCCAGCCCGCCGATGGTCGACTTCGCGTCGTAGCCGTTCCAGAGCTGATCGTCGTACCAGACGTGGCCGAGCGCGTCGTACTGCGTCGAGCCTTGCAGATACATGATCATCATGTCGTCGGCGTATTCGGCGAGCCCTGGAAACAGCGGGCCTTTTCCGCACAGGTAATGGCCCTTGTCCATCACGTTCATGCGGCGCGCCTGCGAACGCCCCGGCCAGACCGGATCGCCCTTCGGATGCCCCATCTGGATCTGCAGCGTGAAGGTCTTGCCCGATCGCACCGACGCCACGCCGCGCAACACCTCGGCCTGCGTCAGATAGTTGAGCGAGCCCACTTCGTCGTCGCTGCCCCACTTGCCCCAATTCTTCGGCGAATCCTGCAGCAGTTCGGCCACTTCCGGAACGTTCTTCGACTCCATGCGCTGTCTCCTTTCCTCTCACACGTTGATGGGTGATGCAGATGGAACGACGCGAACGCGGTGCGCGTTCGGGGTATCGAAATAAATCGCACGACCGTGCGGTAAAGTCAACCGGGAAAAACAGCAGGCGCAGAAAAGTGCGTTCGTGCACATCATGGATGGTCGGCGACCTCTCTCTCACGCGCGGCGCGCTGAATCACCGATTCAGGGTTTCGTCGTTTCCACGCCGCGATTCAACGCGCATTGCGAACCGGCGCACGTGTGTGCGTTCCGCGAGGCTTTCCATGAACGAACGCGAGTATCTGGACGATCTGCATCGAAAATGGGCGCGCGCCTGGCCCGCCGATGCGCCGCGCGAGCCGCAGTATCCGCTCGGCCAGCGGCCTTTGACGGCCTATCTGCGCGAGTGGGCGCGCCGCGCGCCGCAACGTGCCGCCGTGCACTTCTACGGCCGCACGCTCAGCTACGGCGAACTCGACCGCCTCAGCGACCGGTGCGCGGCGCTGCTTGCGTCGCTCGGCGTGCAGCGCGGCGACCGCGTCGCCGTCTTCATGCCCAACTGTCCGCAGATGCACGTGGCGTTCTACGGCATCCTCAAGCTCGGCGCGGTGCATGCGCCCGTGAGCCCGCTGTCGAAGGCGCTCGAACTCGGTTATCAGCTCAAGGACAGCGGCGCGCGCGTAGTGATCTGCGCCGATCAGCTGCTGTCCGTGGTCGATCAGGTGCGCGACGAGTGCGCGTTGCGCGAGGTGATCGCGACCAGCGTGGGCGAGATGCGCGGCGCGCAATCGGCGGTGCCGCTGCCCGATATCGTGCTCGCGCCCAAGGTGACGAGCGCTCGCGCCATCGACTTCCTGCCCGCGCTCGACGCGGCCAACGGCCCGGTGCCCGACGACGAACCGCAACTCGACGACATCGCCGCGCTCAACTACACGGGCGGCACCACGGGCTTGCCGAAGGGCTGCATCCACACGCACGGCGACATGCTCTACACCTGCGCGAGCTTCACGCCGGTCGCGCTGCACGCCGACGAACACACCGTCTTCCTCAACTTCCTGCCCGAGTTCTGGATCGCGGGCGAAAACGCGGGCCTGCTGTTTCCGGTGTTTGCGGGCGCGTCGCTCGTGCTGCTCGCGCGCTGGGACGCGCTCGCCTGGATGTGCGCCGTGCAGCACTATCGCGTGACGCATTGCGGCATGCTCGTCGACAGCGTCGCCGACGTGCTCGATCAACCGACCGTGCGCGACTTCGACTACGGCTCGCTGCAACGCGTGGGCGCGATCTCGTTCATCAAGAAGCTCACGCCCGATTACCGCCGCCGCTGGCGCGAACTCACGGGCTGCACGCTCTACGAATTCGCGTACGGCATGACCGAAACGCACACCTGCGACACCTTCACGCTCGGCCTTCAGGACGACGACCGCGACCTGCGCGCGCAACCGACCTTCGTCGGCCTGCCGGTGCCGGGCACCGAATTCAAGGTCTGCGATTTCGCGAGCGGCGCGCTGCTGCCGCCGGGCGGCGAAGGCGAATTGTGCGTGCGCTCGCCGTCGCTGTTCAAAGGCTACTGGCAGCGCGAGGCGGCCAGCGCCGACGCGCTGCGCGACGGCTGGCTGCATACCGGCGACCTCGCCACGATCACCGAAGAAGGCTTCATCCGCTATCTCGGACGGCGCAAGGAAATGCTCAAGGTGAACGGCATGAGCGTGTTTCCGAGCGAACTCGAAGCGCTGCTCGGCCAGCATCCGGCGATTGCGGGCAGCGCGGTGATCGGCAAGGCGGACGCCGCGCGCGGTCAGCAGCCGGTTGCCTTTGTCGTGCTCAAACCGGGCAGCGGCGCGAGCGGCGACGAACTCGCCGCGTGGTGCCGCGCCTCGATGGCCGTCTACAAGGTGCCGGAAATCCGCGTGATCGACGCATTGCCGATGACCGCGACCGGCAAGGTCAGAAAACAGGAACTGGACAAGCTGCTGTGACGAACTCCGCCTCCCCTGCTCCCCACCCTGCACTGCGGTCGCTGCTGATCGCCAATCGCGGCGAGATTGCCGTGCGCATCGCGCGCGCCGCCGCCGAAGCGAATCTGCGCAGCGTCGCGGTCTATGCCGAAGACGACGCGCAGTCGCTGCACGTGCGCCGCGCCGACCTCGCCGTGCCGCTCGCCGGACGCGGCACCGCCGCGTATCTCGACATCGCGCAACTGGTCGAAGCCGCGCGCGCGAACGGCTGCGACGCCGTGCATCCCGGCTACGGCTTCCTGAGCGACAGCGCCGAATTCGCGCGCGCCTGCGCGGCGGCCGGTTTGCGCTTCGTCGGGCCGTCGCCGCTCGTG
>NZ_JAAGPN010000311.1:0-8511 GCF_017104805.1 Paraburkholderia sp. Ac-20347
GTCGCGCGCGACCGCCGTGACGCGCGCCTCCACGACGCCGTCGACGACGATGCTGCCCGCGTAAAGCGCGTCGCCTTGCGCCTTGTCGACGGGCAGGCTCTCGCCGGTGATGGGCGCCTGGTCGAGCGCGGCGCGGCCTGATTCGACGCGGGCATCGAGCGGCACGCGCTCGCCGGTGCGCACGCGGATGCGGCTATCGACGGCGACGTCGGCCACCGCCAGCGTGCGCCACTCGCCTTCGCTCCAGACGTCGGCCGTTTCGGGCGCGAGCGCGGTCAGCGAGCGGATCGCATTGCGCGCACGTTCGAGCGAGAGCGCCTCGATTTCCTCGGCGAGCGCGAACAGGAACACGACCATGGCCGCTTCCGACCATTTGCCGATGACGATCGCGCCGGCCACCGCCAGCGACATCAGGAAGTAGATGTTGATCGTGAAATTCTTGAGCGCAATCCAGCCCTTGCGCAGCGTCGGCAGCCCCGCGCAGAGCAGCGAAACGACGGCGCAGATCAGCACGGGCACGCCGGTTTCGTGGCCGGTGGTCCACGCGAGCACTTCCGCACCCGCGGCCGCGACGCCGCTTGCGGCAAGCAGCAGCTTCTGGCGCAGCGCGAGGCCGACGCCCGGCGTCGGGCCGGTAGAACCGGCGTTGGCATCATTGGCGAGCGGACGCGGCGCCATGTCGAGCGCGCGCAACGCGGATTCGAGCGGCTGCGCGTCGGGCAGACGGTGATAGACGGTCAACTCGCGCGCGAGCAGGTCGAAGTCGAGGCGCGCGACGCCCGGCATCGGTTCGAGCCGGTTGCGGATCAGCCGCTCCTCGGTCGGACAATCCATGTTGTCGATGCGATAGCGCGCGCGTTGCGTGCCTTCCGGTGCGGGCGCGAGCGCACGAAGACGTGCGGCGGGTGGTTGCGCGTCGGAGCCGTGGCAGCAGGACGAGGCGGCGTGATCGTGGGTGTGCGAATGGTCGTGGGCGTGGTCGTGTGCATGTGCGTGATCCGCATGATCATGATCATGGTCGTGCGAATGATCGTGACCCTCATCGTGCTCATGTCCGCCAGTCAGCGCCGTCGATGCGACCGTTGCCGCTTCGAACGCTACTTCGCCATGACTACCGTGATCGCCATGACAACCGCAGGCAGACTCACGATCGTGCCCCGATTGCTTCGACGCTGCGCCCGATGCCGCGCCTGCGCCGTCCGCGCCGTGCGTACCGGCGCGCGCCCGATAGCGGCGAGCGAGCACAAACCGCGACAAGAATGCCTGACCCATGGCCGAGTTCTCCCAAAGATGACAGAATCATTGGACAGCCTGTAGTCGCTACAGGGTCAAGCCATTTTTGGGAATTGCGACGATGAGAATCGGTGAACTGGCGCGCCACGCCCACTGCGACGTGGAAACCGTGCGCTTCTACGAGCGCGAGGGTTTGCTCGACGAACCCGCGCGCGAAACCAACGGCTACCGCAGCTATACGGCCGCGCACGCCGCGCAGCTGAACTTCATCCGCCATTGCCGTTCGCTGGGCATCGGTCTCGCGGACATCCGCACGCTGCGGCGCTTTCAGGCGGACCCAAGCCAGCCTTGCGACGAAGTAAACGATCTGATCGACAGCCAGATCGCGCGTATTCATCAGCAGATCGAATCGATGCGCACGCTCGAACAGCAACTGCGCACGCTGCGCGACAGTTGCCACGCGCACCACAGCAGCAGCGCCGAGTGCGGGATCATGAAAAATCTCGAGCAGCCGATCGACGAGGAAAACTGTTCGTGCCACGCGGACGCGCCGCTCGACGCCCAGACGCCTCACTCACACCATTCGAATCAGTCGCATCACTGATTCGCAGCGCGGACCCACGCCGCGCCAGAAGCCGGCAAGCACGCGCGACATCCTCATGCGCGCCGCCCGGAAACGTTGCGGGCGGCGCATGACGGCGAGATGGCCACTTCAGCGCATCACGGCGCCTTGGCAATCACTTCGGCGACCGTCGCCGTGAGCTTCTTCGCGTAGGGCACGTGCAGGAATTCGTTCGGTCCGTGCGCATTCGACTTCGGGCCGAGCACGCCGCACACCATGAACTGCGACTTCGGGAAGCCGGCCTGCAGCACGTTCATCAGCGGGATCGTGCCGCCCTGACCCAGATACGCGCAGTCGGCACCGAAATGCGTGCGCGAGGCGTCGTCGAGCGCGCCCGCCAGCCACGGCGCGAGATCGGGCGCGCTCCAGCCGTTGGCCGCGCCGGCGTCGGGCTTGAACGTGACCTTCGCGTTATACGGCGGGTCGAGTTCCAGCAGGGCCTTGAGTTCCGCCACGGCTTTCGACGCCTCCACGAGCGGCGGCAAGCGCAGCGAAAGCTTGAACGCCGTACGCGGACGCAGGACGTTGCCCGCGTCGGCCAGCGCGGGCAGACCCGCCGCGCCCGTCACGGACAGCGAAGGCCGCCACGTGGAGTCGAGCAGCGCCTGTTGCGGATCGCTCGTGGTGGGCAGCACGCGACGGCCATCCTGACCGCACGCCCACGGCATGCTCTTCCAGACGTTTTCGCCGAGAATCTGCGCCGTGGCCTGCGCCTCCGAAAGCCGCGTGGACGGAATCGCGCAATGGAAGCCCTTGGGCAGCAGCGTGCCGCTCGCGGCATCTTCGAGCCGCTCGAACAACTGGCGCATGATGCGGAAGCTCGACGGCGCGATGCCGCCATACGAACCCGAGTGAATGCCCTCTTCCAGCACTTCGACTTCCAGATCGCCCGAGACGAGCCCACGCAGCGAAGTCGTGAGCCAGAGCTGATCGTAATTGCCCGCGCCCGAGTCGAGACACACCACCAGCCCGACATCGCCGAGACGATCACGCAGCGCGTCGACATACGGCAACAGGTCGTAGCTGCCCGATTCCTCGCAGGTTTCGATGAGGCCCACGCAGCGCGGGCGCTCGATGCCCTGCGCGTCGAGCGCCGCCAGCGCGGTGACGCTCGCATAGATGGCATAGCCGTCGTCCGCGCCGCCGCGGCCATAGAGGCGGCCGTCTTCGAGCTTCGGCGTCCACGGACCGAGGTCGTTACGCCAGCCCGCGAACTCGGGCTGCTTGTCGAGGTGGCCGTAGAGCACGACGGTTTCGGTGCTGCCCGAACGCGTGGCGGGCGCCTCGAAGAAGATCACCGGCGTGCGGCCCGCCAGCCTGACGACTTCGAGCTTCAGACCGCGCACCGGCTGCTGCTCGGCCCATTGCGCCGCTTCCTGCACGACGCGCTCCAGATAACCGTGCTTCGCCCAGTCGGGATCGAACGCCGGACTCTTCGCCGGCACGGCGATGTAGTCCGTGAGCGCGGGCACGATTTCGTCGTTCCACTTGCGCTCGACGAAGGCGCGCAAGGCGTCGTGATCGAGTTGACGGGTGTCCTCTGTCGTGTCTGAGCTCATGGCGGGCATTCCTGCGAAGAAAAACCCGATGATAGACCCGAACAGGCATCAGACGGAGGGTTCGCCAAAAACGTTGGCCATCCGGCCAGGACGGATAGGCGCGCAAGCCCGATCCGCGCGACAATGGACCACCGGCGGCGCCCCTTCCACGGAGGATCGACCATGGCGAGCCATTCCCTCTTCGAGATCGTCGTGCTGCTCGCGGCGGTCGTGATCTACTTCCTGCCCGCGATGATCGCGGACCGGCGCGCGCGCCACGACCTGCTGACCATCGCGCTGTTCAATGCGGTGATCGGCTGGACCGTGCTGGGCTGGCTGCTCGCGCTCTACTGGGCGCTGCAGCCGAATCCGCCCAAGGACCTCGGCGGCAACGTCAAGGCGCGCAGCCGGCGTGTCGGCATGCTGCTGTTTTCGCGCCGCCTCGACGACCGCGTTCAGGCACGCGGCGCACGCCGCGACACCGACACCGCGCCCGGCAGCGGCCCCAGCGGCGAATCCAGAAACGCCGACCGCGAACGCTCGTCGCATTGAACATTGGATCGCGCCGTCACGAGGCCACGACACGGCCACGCCCTGGCCAGACGGCTAACGTCGAAGGAAGACCGCGCACACGGACGCGGCGCATGAAATAATCGGTCTATTGACGTTCGAGCAGCCTCAAGAACGCTCAAAGACGTTCAAGCGCGTTCGAGCCGTCGCCCTGGCACGGTTCGCGCGCGTCCCTCCCGCAACGCCACCCGCATGCCCACGGAGCCCGCCATGCCTCACATCGCCCCGCTGTTCGCCTTTGCCGCCGTCGCCCTCGGCATGGCGCTCACGCCCGGTCCCAACATGATCTATCTGATCTCGCGCTCGATCTGCCAGGGTCGCAAGGCGGGGCTCATTTCGCTCGGTGGCGTTGCGCTGGGCTTCATCTTCTATATGTTGTGCGCCGCTTTCGGCATCACCGCGCTGCTCATGGCCGTGCCGTTCGCTTACGACGCGCTGCGCCTCGGCGGCGCGCTCTATCTGGCCTGGCTCGCGTGGCAAACGCTCAAGCCGGGTGGCCGCTCGCCGTTCCAGGTGCGCGAACTCACGCCGGACCGTCCCAGCAAACTGTTCTTGATGGGTTTCGTCACGAATCTGCTGAATCCGAAGGTGGCAATCCTGTATCTCTCGCTGCTGCCGCAGTTCATCGACCCGTCGCGCGGCAGCGTGCTCACGCAGTCGATCGAACTCGGCACGGTGCAGATCGCACTGTCGGTCACGGTGAACGCCGCCGCCGCGATCACGGCCGGCACGATCGCATCGTTCCTGGCGCGTCGGCCGAAATGGCTTGTGATCCAGCGATATCTGATGGGGACGGTACTGGCCGGTCTGGCCGTGCGGATTGCCGCCGAAGGGCAACGTTAAGCCGCTGGGGTTAAGTCGCTGCAGTCAGGTCACTGAGCGGGCACGGCACACGCAAGGCGCCGGACCTGCGTTCAAGCTATACGCAAACGCGCCGCGAACGCGCGGCCTCGATCTCAGGCCGCGCGAGCAGCCGGCGGCATGCGCAGCTTCACGGAACCCGCGGGAATCGAGCGCGGCTCGATGCGGACCATGTCCTGCGCGAACATATCCTGACGCAGTTCGCCCTGTTCGTCGAACCATTGGCAGATCAGCCAGTGACCACTGGCGAAGCCCACCGGCCCCGCATACATCACCGTCATGCGCGGGCCACCCGACTTGAGGGTGACGACATCGCCAATGCCGGCCAGGACAATTGGCGGGCTTTCTGCAAGCGCTAGCGCTACGGTCGTATCAAGCATGATGTACCCCGGAAAAAGATCGGCCCATTGAAATCCCCGGAGCGGGCCTCGTGTCCCGCTTTGATGCCGCTTCGACGCCACTTTTCACAATAATGGCTTTTCGCGGCTATTAATGAGTTTGGCAAGACTATCAACCCGATTTAATCCGCGCAAGCAATTTTAACCGGACTACGGAAAACCCGTATTAGCGTTGCTCACCTGTCAGAACGGTCATCAATTTGCGTAATTGCAATACGCATTGCCGTGCGCATTGGAGCGCGCAGAAACTACCACCGGCCCGCGCCACAGGGCCATCTCATCAGGCAATTCATACCGTCCGGGGCAGCGCCGGCGCAAACAGTATTATTATTTCCGCGTCGCGGCGCTTTTTCACCGAGTTTCGCGCCGCGACAATCTGACCAAAATGCCGGCATTAACCATACAGTTCAAAATCGCGGCGCTCGTATACGTAAGGTAAAAATCGGGCTAAAAAAGACAGCTGAAAACGTTTCCCGAAAAACCGTCCGCTCGTTTTATTTTTTGCATATAGTGCGGGCAATTATTTACCGTTCACCGTTGTTTTTCAAATAACCATACGGTTTCAAGGCCGCTCGAAATATGGCTGTCACGCGGCAAGGGCCGCAAGCGTCGCAAGAACCGGCCTCAAAAAGCAAAACGCCCCGTCCGGTGAATCCGAACGGGGCGTCGCACAGCAGCCGGTAGCAGCCCGACCAGCCGACTGGCCTGATGAGCCGTCGCTTACTCGGCGAACGGCAGCGTGGTCTGGCCTTCGGCGCGCATGCCGAACACGTTGAGCGTCATCGCCACCAGCGCGTAGTAGCCGAGCAGGCCGACCAGGTTGATCGTCGTTTCGTGGCCGAAGCGCTCGACCGCGCGGGCGTAGGTGGCGTCGGAAACGCGCTTCGTGTCGTAAAGCTCGGTCGTGAACGCGTAGATCAGCGCGTCGTCGGCTTCGTCGAAAACCGGCTGCACGCCGCTGCGGATCTGCTCCGCAAGGGCTTCGGGCACGCCCGCCTTCAGCGCGATCGGATAGTGGATGAACCACTCGGCCTGCGCCTGCCAGCGCTGCGCCGTCACGAGAATCGCGAGTTCGGACAGACGCAGCGACAGGCCCGTGCTGTAACGGCAGAACGCGCCCAGACGCTGCGCATGCTGCGCCAGCTCCGGACTGTGAATCCAGCCGAGAAACGGCCCGTTCAGATTGCCGCGCGGGCCGGAGAGGATTTCGTCGAGCACGGCTTTCTGCTCGGGCGTCGCGGTCGCGGCATCGAAGGCCGGCAGCCGCGGGTTCTGGGATTGCGTCATCGATTGACTCCGATTGACTTCGGGTTGTCCGGTTGAGGTCGAAAAAGTATGCCGATTGCGCCACGCCGGATCACGCCATCGCGGCGCACCGGCGTGCGAACAGTCAGGCTGTCGTCGACGCAGGCGCCGTCACGCCCGTCGATGCCAGCGCCGCGCCGATCGCCGCCGCAAGCCGGTCCTCGATCGTATCGATCTCCTGCGCCGTGCAGATGAACGGCGGCGCGAGCAGCACGTGGTCGCCGTTACGGCCATCGACGGTCCCGCCCATCGGATACACCATCAGCCCGCGCGCGAACGCCTCGCGCTTGATCGCCGCATGCAGCTTGAGCGCCGGATCGAAGCTCGCCTTCGTTTCACGGTCCTTCACCAGCTCCACGCCGACGAACAGCCCGCGGCCGCGCACGTCGCCGATATACGGATGCTCGGCGTAACGCTCGCGCAAACGCGCGCGCAGTTGCTCGCCGCGCGCGAGCACGTTGTCGAGCAGTTTGTCCTCGGCGATCACGCGCTGCACTTCGAGCGCCGCCGCACAGGCCGTCGCATGGCCGATGTAAGTGTGGCCGTGCTGAAAGTAACCGCTGCCGCCCACGATGGTTTCATAGATGCGCGCGCTCACGAGCGTCGCGCCGATCGGCTGATAACCGGCGCCCAGACCCTTCGCGATGGTCAGCAGATCGGGCGCGACGCCGTCCTCCGCGCAGGCGTACAGCCAGCCCGTGCGGCCCATGCCCGACATGATCTCGTCGAGGATCAGCAGCACGCCGTAGCGATCGCACACCGCGCGGATCTTGCGGAAGTAGTCGCGCACCGGCGGCACCGCGCCGGCTGTCGCGCCGACCACCGTCTCCGCCACGAAGGCCGCGACGTTTTCCGCGCCGAGTTCGAGGATCTTCTGTTCGAGCTCATCGGCGAGACGTTGCGCGTAGGCTTCGTCGGTTTCGCCTTCGTGACGCTCGCGATACGCGTAGCACGGGCTCACGTGATGCGATTCGATCAGGATCGGCAGGAACGGCTCGCGTCGCCATGCGTTGCCGCCGATCGCCAGCGCGCCGAGCGTGTTGCCGTGATAGCTCTGGCGGCGCGCGATGAAATGACGGCGCGTCAGCTCGCCCTTCTCCACGAAGAACTGGCGCGCGAGCTTGAGCGCGGCCTCGATCGCCTCGGAACCGCCCGAGACGAAATAAACGTGATCGAGCCCTTCGGGCGCGTCCGCGATCAGGTGATCGGCGAGTTGCTCGGAGGCGTCGGTCGTGAAGAACGAAGTGTGCGCGTACGGCAGCTGCTGGGCCTGACGCTTGATCGCGTCGATCACGCGCTGGTTGCTGTGACCAAGGCACGACACGGCCGCGCCGCCGCTCGCGTCGATATAGCGCTTGCCGGTCGAATCGATGATCTCGATACCGTCGCCCGCCACTGCCACCGGCAGGGTCTGTTTGGGCATGCGATGAAAGACTTTGCTCATGTGCGGTCTCGCTGAATGGTGCGAAGTGATGCGATGAAATCGGGGAATGTTCGGACGCGCGTGTCAGATGCGCGCGATCTGCTGGCTCATGACGCGCTCGCCGCCTTGCCAGACGTCGAGTGCGACGCCGCGCGGCTCAATGCGCATGCAGGCCGTGGCGAGCGTGTTTTCGTCGTCGGGATCGTGCGGGTCGTCGCGGAAAATCGGCAGGCCCGCGCCGCCGCGGTCGTGCAACGTCTGCACGAAGGCCTCGCCGTCGGGATGCGCGCCGAGCGGCGGCAGCAGGTCCGCGAGCCGCGCCTGACGATCGCGCGACGAATCGGTGACGATCTGCGGCTCGCGCTCGCCATCCGGGTGATCCGCGTGAATCAGGTGATTGGCGTGGCCCCACGGCGCGCCGATTTCGACGACCGAGGCGCGCCGCGCCGTGGCCTCGACGCTGACGACGCGCACCGCGCCCGTTGCGTCGGTGCCGCCCAGCGTGTGGTGAAAACCGCTCGCGCGCGGCGTGTCGCGCAGCAATGCGAGCGCGGCGTCGAG
>NZ_JAAGPN010000312.1:0-8482 GCF_017104805.1 Paraburkholderia sp. Ac-20347
GACTAGCCGCCGCGCATCGTCGTGACCTTCGCTACAGACCGGCAGCGGCGCAAGTCTCTATGGTTTACCCACCCTTTTTTGCGGGCATCGCTTCTCGCTATCGTTCGCCCCATCAGCGAATCCCGCGCGCCGTCGCGCTTTACGAAGGCGCCATGCACGACGCAACGTCGTACGCCATCGCGCATCGCCACACGATCTCTCCAGACGATTTAAGCAGGATTGCTAATCGATAGAACGAACCCGACTGCGCCTCCAGAACGAACAGACAAACACCGGCTATTCAACGACGACAACACCAGGAGACGAAACATGAGAGCACGACACCGGCAGCGCCTGCTCCAACCTTTTCACCAGGCACGCACACGCGTCGCGTCCTGGCTCACGCTCATCGCGATCGGCTTCGGCGCGGCCGTGCTCGCCGCGTGCGGCAGCGGCGGCAACGTCGATACCGGCTCGACGGCCACGGCCAACGCGCCGTTGGCGGTCGTCGCGCCGATCACCGATTGCGCCAAGCTCACCGCAGTCGATATCACCGATATTGGCGGCTCGGGCAGCACCATCACCTCGGCTGCCGTGACGACCGCCACCATCAACGGCGCGCAGGTCAACTTCTGCACCGTGAAGGGCACGCTCGCGCCGTCGAACAGCTTCGAAGTCGCGTTGCCGGTCAGCAGCTGGACGCAGCGTTTCGCGCAACTGGGTTGCGGCGGGCTCTGCGGCACGCTCAGCGATCCCACGCAGCAAAGCTCGTTCAGCTTCAGCTATACCTGCCCGCTCGTGCAGGAAGGCGGCTTCGTGACGGCGGCGACCGACATGGGCCACTCGGGCAACAGCACGACGTGGACGCAGAACGCTCAGCAACGCGCCGACTTCGCTTATCGCGGCCAGCACATCACCACGCTCACCGCTGAAAAGCTGATCAAGGCCTACTACGGCCAGGCGCAGAAGTACGCGTACTTCATCGGCTGCTCGGACGGCGGACGCGAAGCGCTGATGGCCGCGCAACGTTATCCGACCGACTACAACGGCATCGTCGCGGGCGCACCGGCGGCGCACTTCCAGATCCAGAATTCGCTGTATCACGGCTGGAGCGTGGAGTCGCAAAGCACGACCGGCGACAGCACCGGCAACGCCATCCTGTATGCCGACAAGGCGCTCGTGCTGCACAAGGCCGTCGTGGCCGCGTGCGGCGGACAGGCAGGCGTGCCCGACGGCTTGATCGCCGATCCGCGCACCTGCAACTTCGACCCCGCATCGATTCAATGCGCGAGCGGCGCGACCAGCACCAGCAACTGCCTGACCGCCGCCGAAGTGAGCACCGCGAGCAAGATCTACGGCGGTCCCGTCGACGCCACCACGGGCGAGCGCATGCTGTCCGGTTCGCCACAACCTGGCTCGGAAGAAAACTGGGTGGGCGTCGAAGTGCCGACCACGAATTCGACGGACGCGCCCGTGCCCGTGACGAGCCTCTTCAGCTACATGATCGTGTCGGGTGCGTACAACCTGATCTTCACCGGCTCGCCGACGATGCCGACCGTCGACACCTTCGGCTACAAGGACGCGAGTTTCTACACGAACTATCTGCAGGCGAATCACCCGCTGAACGACGCGACGAATCCGGATCTCTCGGCCTTCAACAAGGCGGGCGGCAAGCTGATTCTGTGGCACGGCTGGGCCGATCAGCATATCTCGCCGCTGTTCACGATCCAGTATTACGAAGCGATGCAGAACACGATGGGCGCATCGACCGTGAACGATTTCGCGCGGCTGTATCTGGTGCCGGGCGTGGGTCATTGCGGCGGCGGCGAAGGCTTCCCGAACATCGACCTCGTTTCGCAGATCACGGCCTGGGCCGAGCACGGCACGGCGCCGAACGCGGTGATGACGTATCAGACCGATTCGTCGAACGCGGTCACAGCGAGCCGCCCGGTCTATCCGTATCCGGCTGTCGCGCAGTATGCGGGCAGCGGCGACTGGCACAACGGCGCGAACTGGACGCAAGGCGCGGCGCTCTACAACGAGCCGACGCATAGCTGGGCCGGTTCGAGCTTCTACACGTCGTACACGCCGACGATGCTCGGGGTCGCGGCGCCGTAATTCTCGCGCTAAATCTTCGTAAATCGATTCGCCGGACCGGTGCGGTTGTGCCGGTCCGGCGATTCGTCGTTCAAGCCGTTGCGTGCGTCGGCTTCAATGCGACGAGACGAACACCGCATCGTCGAATGCTTCGGGAATCGAGAAACTCTCGCGCATCCGCTTCGTTTCCGCGGCCGGCGACAAACCAAACAGACGCTTGAATTCGCGACTGAACTGCGACGCGCTCGTATAACCGACCGCATGACACGCGGCCTCCGCAGTCAGATCCTGACGCACCATCAGCAGACGCGCCTGATGCAGCCGCGTCGACTTCACGTACTGCATCGGCGAAACCTGCGTGACGGCCTTGAAGTGACTGTGGAAGCTCGGCACGCTCATGCCCGCCTCCTCGGCCAGTTGCGTCACGTCGAGGTCCTGCGCATAACCGGCGTGAATCAACCGCAGCGATTTGCCGATGCGCCCGAACTGCCCGCGCGTCGACAGCGCCTCGCGCATCGAGCTGCCTTGCGCGCCCGTGAGCACGCGGAAGTACAGCTCGCGCAGCAGACTCGGCCCCAGCACGGCGGCTTCGAGCGGACGATTCAGCGCTTCGAGAAACCGCAGCACGGAGGATTGCATCGCGTCGTCCATCGGCGTCGACATCATGCTTTGCGGCGGCTGCACCGGTTCGGCCGGACCCGCGCGGTCGATCTGCATCGCCAGCTCGGCGGCCAGCGTGAAGTCGAGGTGCAGATACAGCGCGAGCAGCGGGCGCGCCTCGCTCGCCTCGGTTTCCATATTGAACGGCACCGGCACGGACACGGCGAGGTAATGGCGCTCGTCGTAAAGATAAAGTTGATCGCCGAAATAGCCGCGTTTGCGGCCCTGGCAGACGATCACGATGCCCGGATCGTAGAGCACCGGCGTGCGCGCAAGCGGCCGGTTCGAGCGCAGGACGCGCACGCTCGGCAACGCGGTGAGGTTGTAGCCTTCGTCGGGCGCGAGGGCGCGCAGCAACGCGATCGTGCTTTCCTCGGTGCTTTCCTCCGTGCTTTCGGCCGCGCCGACCGGCTCGGTCTGGCGGGAAGGGGTGCGCTTGGCATTCATAGTTTCAGGCAAGAATATTCGTGAATTTGGCCTTAGCCGGTCTCGGTATCAAGACTAGTATGCATGCATCAGTCACAAACCGGGAGAAACGAAAATGGCATCCAGCAAAATTCTGTTCATCACGGGCGTTAGCAGCGGGTTCGGTCGCGCCCTGGCGGAAGAGGCGCTCGCGGCGGGTCACACCGTCGTCGGCACGGTGCGCAGCGCGCAGGCGCAGAGCGAGTTCGAGGCACTGCACGCACGGGCCGTGGCGCGCGTGCTCGACGTCACGCAGTTCGACGCGATCGACGCCGTCGTCGCAGAAATCGAATCGGGCGTCGGCCCGATCGACGTGCTCGTCAACAACGCCGGTTACGGCCACGAGGGCGTGATGGAAGAATCGTCGCTCGATGAAATGCGCAGGCAATTCGACGTCAACGTATTCGGCGCGGTCGCCATGATGAAGGCGGTGCTGCCCTTCATGCGCGCGCGTCGCCGCGGCCACATCCTGAACATCACGTCGATGGGCGGCCACATCACGATGCCGGGCATCACATACTACTGCGGCAGCAAGTTCGCGCTCGAAGGCATTTCCGAGTCGCTCGGCAAGGAAGTCGCGCCGCTCGGCATCGCGGTCACGGCGGTCGCGCCGGGTTCGTTCCGCACGGATTGGGCGGGCCGCTCGATGCAGCGCACGCCGCGCTCGATCGCCGATTACGACGCGATCTTCGATCCGATCCGCCGGGCGCGCGAGGAAAAGAGCGGCAAGCAACTCGGCGATCCGCGCAAGGCGGCGCGCGCGATGCTCGTCGCGATCGAGTCCGAGACGCCGCCCGCGCATCTGTTGCTGGGCACCGATGCGCTCGGCCTCGTGCGCGGCAAGCTCGCCGCGTTCGAGAAGGAGATCGCCGCGTGGGAAAGCGTGACGATCTCGACGGACGCATCGGACAGTTAAACGAAACGCGCGCGCTACGCGTGCAGCTCGTCGGCGTCGGCGGCGTCCGCTTCATCGGCGGCGTCGCCCCACGCCGGGAACGGATCGCGGTACGCGATCCACGCCTGCGGCCCTTCGGCCATTTCGGCGTCGGTGAGCAGACAGGCGTCGAGGCGCGCGCGCAAGCCCGCTTCGTCCATTTCCATGCCGATCAGCACGAGTTCCTGGCGCGCATCGCCCACTTTCTCGTCCCAGTTGCCTTCGATGAATTCGAGCGACTCTTCGTCGGTCGGCCAGCGATGCTTCGGCACCGCGGCCCACCACAACCCCGCCATGCCGTGGCGGCACACCGCGCCCGCCTGTGACCACGACGCCGCGTGCGTCGGCCGGCTCGCGAGCCAGAAGAAGCCCTTCGAGCGCACCACGCCCGGCCATTCCGAGTTGATCAACGCCCAGAAACGCTGCGGATGCAGCGGTCTGCGCGCGCGCCACACGAAGCTCGTGATGCCGTATTCCTCGGTTTCCGGCGTGTGCTCGCCGCGCAGTTCCGCGAGCCAGCCCGGCGCTTTCGACGCTTCCTCGAAATCGAACAGACGCGTATCGAGCACGCGATCGAGCGGCACGCGGCCGAACTGCGCGACCTCGATGCGCGCACGCGGATTGAGCCGCCGCAGGATCGCCGTCAGCCGCTCGAGCCCCGCGTCGTCGATCAGATCGACCTTGTTGAGCACGATCGCATCGCAGAACTCGACCTGCTCGATCAGCAGATCGACGACCGTGCGCGTGTCCTCGTCGCCGAGCGATTCGCCGCGCGTCTGCAGGCTGTCCTGCGAGCCGTAATCGCGCATGAAATTGAACGCATCGACCACCGTCACCATGGTGTCGAGGCGCGCGACGTCCGAAAGACTCTGGCCGCTTTCGTCCGCGAACGTGAAGGTTTCGGCCACCGGCAGCGGCTCCGAGATCCCCGTCGATTCGATCACGAGCTGATCGAAGCGCCCTTCGCGTGCGAGCCGGTTCACTTCGAGCAGCAGATCCTCGCGCAGCGTGCAGCAGATGCAGCCGTTGCTCATTTCCACGAGCTTTTCGTCGGTGCGCGAGAGTTCCGCGCCGCCGTTGCGCACGAGCGCGGCGTCGATGTTCACCTCGCTCATATCGTTGACGATGACCGCGACGCGCCGTCCTTCGCGGTTGTTCAGGATGTGGTTGAGCAGCGTGGTCTTGCCCGCGCCCAGAAAACCGGACAGCACGGTGACCGGCAAGCGTGAATCCATCGGATGACTCCTTCGACGAGTGTGGGGATCGGGGCGCTGGCCCGAATAAATGTTATGTTATAACATTCTCAATAGAACCGGCAACGAAGGAATCAGGCCACCGGGCGGGCCGCGTGCCTTACAATTCTGTCGCCATGTCCGGAAGCTGGTGCAAATCCAGCGCGGTCGCGCCACTGTGATCGGCCTTCGCGCCGAAAGTCAGACCTGGGCATCGGCGCACATCAATCGCATTTTCGGGGCGCGAAACCCCTGGAGAAATCAGCATGTCTGCACCGGACACCTCGCGGCGCGCGTTCGCTCGCCGCCCGTTCCTCGTCTCGAACGTTCATTCGCGCGTCGGCGTCGGCTTGACGTTGGTCCGCTAGGCGTTCGTCGCTGCGCCGCACTCCGTTTCGCTGCCCGCTTTTCGCTTTCGCGTCGATCGCCTCGACGCGGGCCTGCGTACGCGCTCGCACGCCGCGCGCCCCGCATGCCTCGCATAACAACAACGCACACCGTATAAGAATGGACGTATCCACACCGCTTTCGAGCGCCCGGCGCTTCGCCGTGCACGGCGCCTTCGCCTGCTCCTGCCTCGCTCACGCCGCTCACGTTTTCGCAGAAGGCGACAGCGCTTCGGCCGTCGATGCCGCGTCGTCAACCGAGTCGTCAACCGCTTCGTCATCGACCTTGCCCGCCGTGCGCGTGAACGCCGCGTCGTCGCAAGCTGCGTCGTCCGGCAAGCCGGACCTCACCACGCCGCTCAGCACCGGCAGCCGCCTCGGCCTCTCCAGCCTCGACACGCCCGCGAGCGTCGACGCCATCGGCAGCGCGCAACTGAGCGCGCGCGGCGACAACAACGTGACCCAGGCCGTCACGCGCGCCGCCGGTTTCGCCACCGACGCCGCGCCCGGCAACGGCGGCACCTCGGTCTCCGTGCGCGGCTTCAGCGGCCCCGAATCGGTGACCACGCTTTACGACGGCCTGCGCATGTACGCGGGCGCGGGCACCGTGTCGTTCCCGTTCGACACGTGGTCGGCGGAACGCATCGAAGTGCTGCGCGGCCCGGCCACCGTGCTCTACGGCGAAGGCGGCATCGGCGGCGTCATCAACGTCGTGCCGAAAGCGCCGCAACGCGACTACGCGACGACGATCCAGCTCGGCGCGGGCACCTATGGCGAGAAACGCGTGGCGCTCGACACGACCGGCGCGCTCGGCCCGATGCTTTCCTACCGCTTCTATCTCGCCGACGACCGCAACAACGGCTGGCTGCCGCGCGGCGAATCGCACACGACCGCGCTCGGCGGCGCGCTGCGTCTGGACGTGAATCCGCGTCTCTCGTTCACGCTCGATTACGACTACGGCCGGCAAATGCCCGCGCGTTATTTCGGCGTGCCGGTGACGGACGGTCAGCTCGATCCCGCGCTCGAACGCCAGAATTACAACGTCGGCAATGCGTCGATCGCGTACTTCGACCAGTGGACGCGCCTGAACACGCAATGGCGCGCCGCGCCCGGCATCACCGTGCGCAACCAGCTCTACTATCTGGTCACGAACCGCCACTGGCGCGACAGCGAAAGCTACACACTGATGGGCGACGGCAACGTGCAGCGCAGCGATTACCTCGAAATCCTTCATCACGAACGGCAGGTCGGCGATACGCTCGACGCGACCTTCGACGGCCATCTGCTCGGCCGCCAGGACCGCCTCGTCGTCGGCGCGGATTTCAATCAGATTTCGTTTCTCGACACCAGCAATTCGCCCTATGACGGTTCGTCGATCGTGCCGCAATACGGCTTCGATCCGGGCGTGTTTGCGAGCCCCGATCCGACCGTGCCGCAATATCGCACCAGCACGCGCCAGGCGTCCGTGTACGCCGAAAACCGCCTTGAGCTGACCGATCGCCTCGCGTGGGTCGCGGGCCTGCGCTACGACCATATCGACTATCACCGCGATACCTTCGCGACGGTCAGCGGTCCCGCGTCGTCGTTCGATCGCACCTTCGCACACACGGGCTGGCGCACCGGCCTCGTGTTCTCGCTCACGCCGGATCTCTCGGTCTACGCGCAATACACCACGGGCGCCGAGGGCGTGGGCTCGCTCGTCACGCTCTCGAAGTCGAGCAGCAACTTCTCGCTCGCCAACGGCGAACAATGGGAAGCGGGCGTCAAGCAGCAGTTGTGGGGCGGACGCGCGTCGTGGACGCTCGCGTTCTATCAGATCGTCAAGCGCGATCTGCTGAGCACCGATCCGTCGAATCCCGATCTCACGCAGCAGGTCGGCAAGCAGTCGTCGCGCGGCGTGGAATGGACGGGCGCGCTGCAACTGGGCGGCGGCTGGTCGATCGACGCGAACGCCTCGTTCCTGCGCGCGCGTTACGACGACTTCAACGAAAGCGTGAACGGCCAGAGCGTGTCGCGCGCGGGCAACGTGCCGTACAACATTCCCGAGCAGACCGCGAACGTGTGGCTCGACTGGGCCTTCATGCCGGGCTGGCGCGCAGGCGCGGGCGTGCATTACGTGGGCCGCCGTTACGGCGATACGGCGAACACCGTGTCGATTCCGAGCTACACGCTGATCGACGCCTCGGCGTCGTGGCGCGCCACGCGCAACCTCACGCTCGCGCTCTATCTGCGCAATCTCACGAACCGCACCTACGCGGTGACGACGCAGAACGACGGCGGCGAATGGCTGCTGGGCGCACCGCGCTCGGGCTGGGTCACGGTCACGTTGAGTTTCTGATTCATTTCATCAGGATGCCGAATCATGACGTCTCTGCAGATCGACGGACTCGACTGGTCGCCACACGATGAACGCGGCGCGCGTGCGCTGCTGCACGCCATCGACGTCGACGTGAAGCCAGGCGAATTCGTCGGTCTGATCGGGCCGAACGGCAGCGGCAAGACCAGCCTGCTGCGTTGCGCGTTTCGTTACGCGAAGCCGCAACGCGGCGCGATCACGCTCGACGGCGACGAAGTCTGGGTGCAGAGCGCGCGCTGGAGCGCGCAGCGCATCGCAGTGCTGCTGCAGGACGCACCCGACGATTTCGGCCTGAGCGTCGCGGAAGTCGTCGCGATGGGACGCACGCCGCATCAACGCGCGCTCGCGGGCGAAACGGCCGAGGACCGCGAAC
>NZ_JAAGPN010000313.1:0-8402 GCF_017104805.1 Paraburkholderia sp. Ac-20347
GGCGACAGCGGCAGCGGTCCGCCCGGCAGCGCGGGCGCGCCGAGCGGCGGACGGTGGCCGAGCCGGATGCGCCGCCATTGCATCTCGATGGCCTCGCGCACGTCCACGACCACCGGACCGGCCAGCTCGACCGCGAAATCCCAGCGCGCGAACGGCAGCGGCTTGCCGTCGTTTTCCATGTCGTCGACGATATTGATGCCGCCGCAAAACGCGTAGCGGTCGTCGATCACCGCGAGCTTGCGGTGCGTGCGCGAAAAGCCGAAGCGTCCGAAGATATGCGGGTTGTAGACGCGATGCTCGATACCCGCCGCCGGCCACGCGTCGAACAGCGCCAGATGCGGCGAGCCGATGCCGTCGGTGATCACGCGCACGCGCACGCCGCGCCGCGCCGCGCGCATCAACGCCTCGGACACGGCCTGACCGGTGCCGTCGCTGCAAAAAATATAGGTTTCGAGCGCGACATCGCGCTGAGCCGCGTCGATGCGCTCGATCATCGCGCCGAACAGGCCCGCGCCCGAATGGAACAGGCGCACGTCGTTGCCGCTCGTGAAGCGGTAGCGCGAGCGATAGCGCTTGCCGAGCAGCGCCTCGCGCAGCCGCATGACGCGGCGCGGTTCGATCCCCGAATCCAGATCGGTCGGATCAGCGCCGGGGTGATCGCCGGGGTGATCGCGTTGGCCGGGGTCGGCGCGTCGGGTGTCGCTCACGGCTGCACTCCCGCCAGACGCGCGGGCAATTGCAGAATGGCCTCGCGATTCGACGACGAAAAGCACTTCGCCGCCGCCTCTTCATACGGCAGCCACAGATACGCCGTGTGCTCGCGCGGCGACAGCGTGACCGGCGTGCCGTCGGGCACCTGCAGGCTGAACCAGTGCTCGGTGTTGCGCGTCACGCCCTCGGCGTAGCGGTGGCGCCAGACCGGATAGATTTCGTACTCGATCCGATGCCGCCAGTCGAGCAGCGCCGCCGCCGAGACGCCGTCCGCGCCCACCACGATGCCGGTTTCCTCGCCCACCTCGCGCACGGCGGTTTCGGCGAGCGGCTCGTCGAGACGGTCCTTCGAGCCCGTCACCGACTGCCAGAAGCCGGCCCGGTCGGCGCGCTCGATGATCAGCACGTCGAGCCGGGGCGTATGGATGACGACCAGGACGGATTCGGGAATCTTCGGCGGCTTCTGCATGATGGGGAAAGCAAGTCGTGGTACGCGGCCTGCGGCACTGTCGTTACCGCTGAGCAGTGTGCGGCGCTCTTGTGAAAGAATTTAACGCAAAAAGCAAAAAAGGCGCACGATGCGCCTTTTTTGTTGCGTTGCAGGACGACGCGCCGGGGCGCGCCGTCTGCACGATGCTGCTCGATACCGATTGCCGCTTACTGCGCCGGCTTCTGCTCGGGCTGACGCAGACGGATGTGCAGTTCCTTGAGCTGACGCTCGTCCACCGGGCTCGGCGCCTGCGTGAGCAGACACTGCGCGCGTTGCGTCTTCGGGAACGCGATCACGTCGCGGATCGAGTCGGCGCCGGCCATCATCGTGACGATGCGGTCCAGACCGAACGCGATACCGCCGTGCGGCGGCGCGCCGTACTGCAGCGCGTCCAGCAGGAAGCCGAACTTCGCACGCGCTTCTTCCGCACCGATCTTCAGCGCGCGGAACACCTTGCTCTGCACGTCTTCCTGATAGATACGGACCGAACCGCCGCCGATTTCCCAGCCGTTCAGCACCATGTCGTACGCCTTCGCGAGGCAGCGGCCCGGGTCCGTTTCCAGATATTCCAGGTGCTCGTCCTTCGGGCTCGTGAACGGGTGATGCGCGGCCACGTAGCGGTTTTCTTCCTCGTCGTACTCGAACATCGGGAAGTCGATCACCCACAGCGGCTTCCAGCCCTTCTCGACCAGACCGTTGGCCTTGCCGAATTCCGAATGGCCGACCTTCAGACGCAGCGCGCCCAGGCTGTCGTTCACGACCTTCGCGCGGTCTGCTGCGAAGAAGATGATGTCGCCGTCTTGTGCGCCAGTGCGCTCCAGGATGGCGGCGATCGACGCGTCGTGCAGGTTCTTCACGATCGGGCTTTGCAGACCGTCACGGCCCTTCGCGACTTCGTTGACCTTGATCCAGGCCAGACCCTTCGCGCCGTAGATGCGCACGAATTCCGTGTAGCCGTCGATGTCGCCACGCGAAAGTTCAGCGCCCTTCGGCACGCGCAGTGCGGCCACGCGGCCGTCCTTGCTGTTGGCCGGCGTGCTGAACACCTTGAAGTCCACGTCCTTCATGGCGTCCGTCAGTTCCGTGAATTCGAGCTTCACGCGCAGGTCGGGCTTGTCCGAACCGAAACGGCTCATGGCTTCCGAGTACGGCATGATCGGGAACTTGGCGTCGAGTTCGACACCGATCGTTTCCTTGAACACGTGACGCGCCATGTCTTCGAACAGATCACGGATTTCCTGCTCGCCGAGGAACGACGTTTCGCAGTCGATCTGCGTGAATTCCGGCTGACGGTCTGCGCGCAGATCTTCGTCGCGGAAGCACTTGACGATCTGGTAGTAGCGATCGAAGTTCGCGACCATCAGCATCTGCTTGAAGAGCTGCGGCGACTGCGGCAGCGCGAAGAACTGACCCGCGTTCACGCGCGACGGCACGAGGTAGTCGCGCGCGCCTTCCGGCGTGCTCTTCGTGAGCATCGGCGTTTCGATGTCGATGAAACCGAGCGCGTCGAGATACTTGCGCACGGCCATCGTCACGCGGTAACGCAGACGCAGGTTGTGCTGCATCTGCGGACGACGCAGGTCGAGCACGCGATGCGTGAGGCGCGTGGTTTCCGAGAGGTTGTCGTCGTCGAGCTGGAACGGCGGCGTGACCGACGGGTTCAGCACCACGATTTCGTGGCACAGCACTTCAATCTTGCCGCTCGTGAGGTTGGCGTTGACCGTGCCTTCCGGACGATTGCGAACCAGACCCTTGACCTGCACGCAGAACTCGTTGCGCACGCCTTCGGCGATCTTGAACATCTCGGCGCGATCCGGGTCGCAGACGACCTGAACGAGGCCTTCGCGGTCGCGCAGGTCGATGAAGATAACGCCGCCGTGGTCGCGGCGGCGCTGCACCCATCCGCACAGCGAAACAGTTTGGCCCAGCAGCTGTTCGGTCACCAGACCGCAGTATTCAGATCTCATCGACATGATGTTCGTCTTTCGTTATGCGTGAATTAAACGGGAAGCGCGCGCACGGTTGCGGCCGAAGCGGCGTCCGGTATTTAAAGCGGGGGATCGATGGGGCGGCGTGCATTCGCGGCCGGCGCGACGACGCCCATCGAAACAATATACTTGAGCGCGGCATCGACCGTCATGTCGAGTTCGATGACTTCGCTCTTCGGCACCATCAGGAAAAAGCCCGACGTGGGATTGGGCGTGGTCGGCACATACACGCTCACGTGATCTTCCTGAAGATGGTTGACCACGTCGCCGCCGGGAATACCGGTCAGGAACGCGATCGTCCACGAGCCCTTGCGCGGATATTCGATCAGGAGTGCCTTGCGAAAGGCATTGCCGTTGCTCGAAAGCAGTGTATCGGAAACCTGCTGGATGCTGCTGTACAGCGGCCCCACGATCGGAATGCGGCGCACCAGCGCGTTCCACCACTCCACCAGTTTCTGGCCGATGAAGTTGTGCGTGAGCACGCCCACGACAAAGATGAACGCCAGCGTGAGCACCGCGCCGAGACCCGGCAGGCGCATGTGGAACAGGCGCTCGGGCCGCCACGATTCGGGCAGCAGCAACAGCGTCTGATCCATCGTGCCGATGACGAGATTCAGCACCCACAGCGTGATGGCCAGCGGCACCAGCACGAGAAGGCCGGTCAGGAACACCGATTTGAAGGTCGCTTTCTTGATCTTCATGTACACGCCATCCAGGCCGCGCGCGGGCGCGGCGCTTGCGCGGCCCGGCTTCACTCAGGAGGTCTGCCGGACCACAGGGTTTGTCAGGTCGAGCCCGAAGTGCCCGACGCCGCAGGCGCCGCGCTGGTCGTTGCCGCGGCGGCCGGTGCGGCCTGGCTTGAGCCCTCGGACTTGCCGCCTTCCGACGACGACGCAGCGTCGCCGCTCTTCGCGCCCGTGGCGGCGGCACTCGTGCCGCTGCTGTTGCCGCCGTTATTGGCATTACTGTTGCCGCCACGGAAGTCCGTGACGTACCAGCCCGAGCCTTTCAGCTGGAAGCCGGCTGCGGTGACCTGTTTGCGATACGCGTCCGCGCCGCAGCTCGGGCACTGCGTCAGGGGCGCATCGCTGATCTTTTGCAGCACGTCTTTGGCGAAGCCGCACGATTCGCAGCGATAAGCGTAGATCGGCATGATCTCTTTCCTGATGAAACGGATGAAATTCCGGTAAATGCTTGCAAAGCCTTGAATTATAGCCGCAAACGCTCCCCTGGCCTGGTAATTGCCAGGCCGGGTCGTGTGACCGGGGCTACGCAGCAGTTTGGGGCGGATTGCGCACGATCAAGGGCGAGATCGGCGAGACCGTGCGCACGCGCGCGTTGAGCGCCGATTCAGGCCGGCGCCGACGCGTTGCGACGCCACGTGAGCCAGCGCTCGCGGCCCGCGAAAACCGCCAGCGATGCGCTCACCTCGTGCTCGTCGAGCAGCGTGAAATACGGCGTGAGCAGCGCGTCCAGCTCGGCGCGTTCAATGCCGAAGGGCGGCCCCTTGGGCGTATCGGCGAAGAAGAAAAAGCCCGCCAGCAGCGCGCCCGGCGCGAGCAGTTCGGCCATGCGGCGCGCGTAGGCGGGCCGCTGCGCCTTGGGCAGCGCGCACAGGAAAGCACGCTCGAAGATCCAGTCCGGCGCGAACGGCGGACGGTAGGCGTAAAAGTCGGCTTCCTCGACGACATCGGCGTAATGGCCCAGCGCGGTGCGCGCGTGGGCGACGGCAGCAGGCGAAAAGTCGATTGCCCGCACGGTGCGGCCGCGCTCGGCGAGCCAGCGCGCTTCCCACGCGTTGCCGCAGCCCGGAATCAGCACGCTGGCTGCGGCGTGCGCCGTGGCGAAGGCTTCGAAGTCCGGCTGCACGCCCGCCTGATCCCACGGGGTGAAGCCACGCTCGAAGCGCTCGTCCCAGAACGCGGGTGCGGCGGGGTCGCGCGTGGCGAAGTCCGCGGCCGCGCCGGCTTCCGGCGATGGCGTGGGTTGATCCGCTTGATCCGGCTCTGTCGTCATGTCTCGCTCCTTGTCTGCCGCTCCGCTCAGCCGCCGTAGGCCAACGCCAGCCACATGCGCGCGGCGAGCATGCCGACGCCCACCGCCACGCCGAACACCACGAGCCCCTGCAACAGGCGGTTGGTGCGGCGCTGCTCGGCGAGAATCTGGCGCAGCGCGTCGTCGCTGCCGAGATGCGTGGGGTCCTGGCGATGCAGCAACGCCTGATGCACGAGGCGCGGCAATTGCGGCAGCGTCTTGCTCCATTGCGGCGCCTCGATCTTGAGGCGCTCGAACCAGCCGCGCAGGCCGATCTGCTCGGTCATCCAGCGTTCGAGATACGGCTTCGCGGTCTTCCAGAGATCGAGTTCCGGGTCGAGCGAACGCCCAAGCCCTTCCACGTTCAGCATGGTCTTTTGCAGCAGCACCAGTTGCGGCTGGATTTCCACGTTGAAGCGGCGCGAGGTCTGGAACAGCCGCAGCAGCACCTGGCCGAGCGAAATGTCCTTGAGCGCGCGGTCGAAATACGGCTCGCACACCGCGCGGATCGCGCTTTCGAGTTCCTCGACGCGCGTCGTGGGCGGCACCCAGCCCGACTCGATGTGCAGCGTCGCCACACGGTGATAGTCGCGCTTGAAGAACGCGAGAAAGTTCTGCGCGAGGTAGTTCTTGTCGAAGTCCGACAGCGCACCGACGATGCCGAAATCGAGCGCGATATAACGCCCGAAATGCGCCGGATCGAGGCTCACCTGAATGTTGCCGGGGTGCATGTCGGCGTGGAAAAAGCCGTCGCGGAACACCTGCGTGAAGAAGATCTCCACGCCTTCGCGCGCGAGCTTCGGAATGTCCACGCCCGCCGCGCGCAGCTTGTCGACCTGGCTGATCGGCACGCCGACCATGCGCTCCATCACCAGCACGTTGGGCGTGCTGAATTCCCAGTACATCTCGGGCACGAGCAGCAGGTCGAGGCCCGCGAAATTGCGGCGCAGCTGGCTGCCGTTGGCGGCCTCGCGCATCAGATCGAGTTCGTCGTGCAGATATTTGTCGAACTCGGCCACGACCTCGCGCGGCTTCAGGCGCTTGCCGTCGGCCCACAGCCGCTCGGCCCACACGGCGATGTCGCGCAGCAGCAGCAGATCGGAATCGATCACGGGCCGCATGTTCGGGCGCAGCACCTTCACCGCCACGGCCTTGCCCGCGTGCTGCCCCGACCTCACCTTCGCGAAGTGCACCTGCGCGATCGAGGCGCTCGCCACCGGCACGCGCTCGAAGTCGTCGAACAGTTCGTCGACGGGCGCGCCCAGCGACGTTTCGATGAGGTTGATGGCCACCTTCGAGTCGAACGGCGGCACCTGATCCTGCAGCTTGGCGAGTTCGTTGGCGATATCGAGTGGCAGCAGATCGCGGCGCGTGGAGAGCACCTGGCCGAACTTCACGAAGATCGGGCCGAGGCTTTCGAGCGCGAGACGCAGCCGCACGCCGGGCGGTTGATCGAACTTGCGTCCGATCGTGGTGATGCGCAGCAACAGCCTGACGCGCCGGTCATTGATCCGGCTCAACATCATTTCGTCGAGACCGAAGCGGATGACCGTAAAGAAAATCTTCAGGAAACGCAGAAAACGCATGTCTTAGTTGCCTTGTAGCGGGCCGGTTGTCTGGCTCGGCGCGCGCGGCGCCGCGCTCGAAGGCGTCGATCCCGCGCTGCGCGCTTGTGATTTTTGTTCAAGGCGCTCGATGCGCTTTTCCACGCGCGCAAGTGCATCGCGCGCGCGTGACAGCTCCGTGTTGAAGCCGTCCAGCTCGGCGTGCCGCACGAGTTGCGGATTTTCGTCGAGCAGATATTCGGTGACGGAGCCGAGCACATTGCGCCCGGTGCGAAGGGCCTGCTGGTGCGCGGCGCGGGCGAATGCGGCGACGCGAAACGCGCTGGCGTCGCCGATCAGCTTCGCGAGATCCTCTTCGGGCTCCCAGCGCAGATGTTCGGCGAGCTTGCCGATGATCTGCGCAAACTCGGCGTCGCCCTCGATCTTCACGTGCTTCATGACAGCCGACTGGCCGCCCTGCACGTACGAGGAGAGCGCGCCAGCGGGCACGGAAAGCGCGACGTCGGCGTGTTGCGCCTCGTGCTCTTCGACGGCGGCGATATAGCCGTCGGGCTGCACGAGCAGCGTGAGCACGACAGGCGGACACGACAGACGAGCTGTCTTGCCGGCGTAAGGAGCGAGGCGGTCGCGGGCCCACGATTCGCGGGCGAGCAGGTGATTGACAGCGGCGGCGAAGGGCTTGGCGGCGAGAGTCATCGGCGTGGAATCAAAAAAACCCGCGCGGGCATCGAGCTCGCGCGGGTTCCTATTGTAGCGTTCGCGCCGCCGGATCGCCCCGCGCGGCGGCTGGCCCGCCCGCCAGATTCGCCTGTACGCGCGCAGCATCAACCACGCGCGCGTTTTGCTCAGCGCGGCGCGATGCCGCGCATCAATGCGATTCGACCTGCTGGATACCGGCCAGCAGCCAACCCTCGCCCGAGCTGCGCGACTTCGAGAGATTCCAGATCTCGACGAACGGCGCGGCCGCCGCGCCCGCTTCTTCGCGGATCAGGCCGGAGAAGCGCACGCTCGCGAGGTACTCGTTGCCGCGCTCTTCCACGGCGAGCAGGTCGGCGTTGAGCTGCACGACGTCGGTCTGGTTCGGCTGCGCGCCGCGGCCCGCGAGGTCCACGCGGATCTCGGCGAACATCTCGGGCGTGGTGAATTCGCGGATGTCGTCGATATTGCCCGCGTCCCACGCCGCCTGCAGACGCACGAAGTAGACCTTCGCGTTGCGCAGGAACGCCTCGCTGTCGAAGCCGGCCGGAATGGCGGGCGGCGTGTCGATCTGCGGCGTGCTCAGCGGATTCGCTTCGGGCGCGAGGTACTGGCCCGTGGGCGGCGCCGTGTAGCGCGGCTCCTGCGGGTTGTAGCCGCCCATCTGGTTCAGGTTCGCGCCGCCCGTTTGATAGGCGGGCTCCGCCGGACGGCGGCGGCTCATGAACTTGCGGATCAGCCAGATCGCCACGAACGCGATCAGCGCGATCACGATCATGTTGGCCATGGCGCCCGCGAACGCTTCACCGAGGCCGAAGTGCGACAGCAGCGCCGCGATACCGAGACCGGCTGCGAGACCGGCGATAGGACCGAGCCAGCGGTTGCGCGCCGGTGCGGCGGCGGGCGTGGGCGCCGGCG